>JBAPYY010000414.1:0-4754 GCA_049284975.1 Occallatibacter sp. | reverse complement strand
GTTCTTGATTCCGAACAGGCGGCGCTTGATGAGGTAGGAGAAATACCGGCTCGAGCGGTCGGCAAGGTTCGGAATCTCCAGCCAATCAGACAGCACGTAGTAGCCATCGAAGCGAATGAGTGGGTTTCCGTTGAGAAACAGCGTGGAGAGTCCGCAGATGAAGAGCACGTTATATGCGACCACCCGCACGGTCCCCGGCTCCGCCAGAACCCAGACGATCATGGCCAGGGAGGCAAGGAAGACGTCCATAAAAATTCCCGCCGCGCCGACAATCATCCGGCTGCGGCGCGAAGGAAAGCCAGAAGACCAGGAAGCGTCCACATAAGGGAGCGGGAAGAAGACCACGAACATGATGCCCATTTCATGGACTTCTCCTCCCCATCGCTTGACGGCATATGCATGCCCCAGTTCGTGAAGAACCCGCGACAGGGGATAAACGAGGGCCAGAAGCGCCAGGTTTTCCGCGCTGAGAATCCGTTCGGTGACGTTGGCGGCAAGCTCTTTCCAATGAAGGCCAAGGAGCGTCAGGGCCAGGAGCACCGTCAGGCACCAGAGAGCAGCGCCTACACGGCTGAATATCAGCCGTGCGACCAGAGATGTGTGGTTCAGGAAACTGTCCGGGTCCAATAGCCCGAAATTCATTGCTGCAGGCGAGCGGAGGCGGGCATACCACTGTTGCATCTTCTCCCGCTTGTTTCTGTCTCCCAAGTCGGCGATGTCCGGTGGCATGTCGGATTGGAGGATGTCCGCCTGGTGCAGATAGGACAGGAGATGGATGACTTCGTCCTGGGTCGCCATGTCGTCCCCAAGCGTCTCGCAGGCCGCGTCCCAGATCTCCGCCATGGTTCTTTCGCCGTTCATCATACCGATGATCAGGTAGGATTCTTTCGAAAAACGGTGAAACTTCCCGGAGCAGAAGTCTTGCAGGACATACCAGTCGCTTCCCCGGTATACGTGGTGATGAAACTGGATGTGGCTGCGCAGGCGCGGCTTGATTTCGGCAACCCGGTACCAGGACTGGCCAAAAAGTGATTGGGGATAATCGGATTTCTTCTTCAAGGCAACCACGCCCACATTTTCAAGCGAACCCAATCGCGAAGTTTCATGGTCCAAATGGAAATAAGCTTGGCCCTCTTGATGTCAATTTTGCTTATGCCTTCCATTCCGGGACGGAAATTTCCAGGTGGACCTTCCAGGGCCGCCTCCACCCGGAAGCTGTTGACGCCTTCAAGGACTGAAGTAACCGGGGTGATCTTGCCCACGACGAAAGAAAATTTTCCGGGAAGGGACGAAAGCGCCAGTTCACCCCGCTGCCCCGGATGAACGTAGGAAATATCGCTCTCGTTCACCATGAGAATCAGCCGATAGGCCGAGAGCGGGCTGATTTCAAAGAGTGAGTCACCCTGGTCCACGACGGAGCCGATTCTCTGACTGAGGTCGCCGTTCACGACGATGCCGTCAAAGGGGGCCTTGATGACCGAACGGTCGAGCTTAACCCCGTTCAGGTCGATTTGCGCAATCGCCTGGTCGATCTGGGCCTTGACGACGTTGGCCTTCGCCCAATCATGGTCCGCAACGGCCTGCTGCTGTTGCCGCAGCAACTGGCTTTCCTGTCCGAGGAGGTCGGTTCTCTCTAGACGAAGGTCTCTCTCGTCGAGCCTGCACAGCGTAGCACCTTCGGCGATGGTGTCTCCCGGCCGAACGAACGATTCTTTGATGTAGCCCCGAAAAGGCGCTGCCACTGTCCGTTTTACTGTTCCCGTGAGGGTCGTTCGGGCGGTCACCTTCTGCTCGCCCTGAGCGAATGTGAAGAAGATTACCACGGCACACACGGCCACAGCCGCGGCCTTCCATTCGAGATGCGCCGGGCCGAAGAGTTTGCGCGCCGTTCTTTTCAGCGCCTCCCAGCCGTGGCGCGCGAGGGTGAAGTCCTGAATCTTCTTTCCCTCCAGAATGGGAGCTACAAGAGCAAAGACGCTCTTGCAAACGGCGACTTCCTCCGCGCTATACGGCTGATCTTCGCTTCGTTCGAGGGTAAGCGCGCCGAAATAGCTCCCCCTGCCATACAAGGGCACGGTGAGAATAGATTGAGCACCGAAGCGTTTGCAGAGCTCCTCGTGATGTCGCGTGATGAGAGGGCCTGTGTTAGACGGCAAAGGATAGAGGATCTCCCGCCTCTGCAACACAGCCTCGTCCATGGCCATGCTCAACGCATGGATGAAATTCATCCGCTTGTCGAAATTGGCACTGTGCGAAATCGCCTGGATGTGGATGGCGGAGCCGCGCATCAGCCCGAGGCTCACCCGGTCGCATCGCATCAGGGCCGCGACGCCGGCCACGAAGGTCATGCAGGTTTCCGTGTACTCCTCTTCGGCAAGCACTGATGCCAATACGTCAACGGAGGAGCGCAATTGGGAAAGCACCGCCGCATCTTCCCGCGCGCGAATCCTGCGGAAGATGAGTTCGAGCGTTAGCATCCCCCACTGGAGTTGCACCATCGCGGAGCGCAACTCCTCTTCTTGAGCCGCCTCGACTTCCAGGGCGACAACGCCGCTCAATTCTTCGTCGATCACGAGCGGGTATGCCAAGGCCCAGCGGCGTGCTTGAGCAGGGGAGGCAACTCCTTCAGGAGGAGGCAACTCCGTGAGAAGGCCGATCCGCTCCGCCATCGACCGTTCGCAGACGTCGCCTAGCCGTTCCGGATTCTGGACGCCTTCCTGCGGCCACTTGGCGACCGGTGCGAAGGACTCGCAGGACGCGTCCTTAAGAATCACTACACCCTGGACGACGTGGGCAATGAGCGACGCCTGCAGTGTGAGCCATGATGGAGCACACGCCTCCGCACTTTGGAGACCGGCAAGACTCGCCAAAAAAACAGAGCGATCGAAGCCGGCCGAACTGCTGTGACCGTCTCTGACTTCCAAAAGCTTTACCTTTCTTTGCGCCTCACGCGGCCTGCCTTACGGCCAGCCGCTTACCGGGTCGCGTCGGCCAGAAGGGACCAGGGGCGTGTTCCCCGTTTTGAATAGTCCGCGACCTGGTCCAACGAACAAACTACCGGAGGCCTTTCCATCGAAAACTCGCCAGAGACATGAAACATCGCATTCTGCTGGTAGTATCCGCCCGCGGAGATGGGTGCGCACGACAGTGGAGGCGCCCACTCCACGGCAATGACTAGACAGTTTCTATTCTACCGATTCATGGCTGCTGGGATGCATCGGTCGAGCTCTCACTTGAGCGCCCCTGGAACCAGGCCCACTCGCCTTCCACCTCGCTGCGCTCCTGGTCGAGATACGAGAGGAAACGGCTATTGTCGCACTTGCTCCTTAACCGCTTGAACCCATCTTTTCTGAGCAGACCGGAAGCCTCCTTCGCCTCGCTCGCGGCCATCGCGCCCCAGCCGACCATGCCCGCCAAGGCGACGGAAAGGTCGCTGTGTTTTGCGCCTTGTTCGGGTCCGAGCTGAGCAGGCCTATCTTGACGAGGCGCGTTGGAATCGATGCTCGCGGACTTTGCGCTCTCCCTCGATGATATCGAATTCGCCGGAGTTGCGTTCTTCTTGTCGGCTTTGTACAAATTCGCGGGCTTGCCGTCGTAGCGCTCACTTGCATGCTGGCTCGGCTGATCTACGACGGGATTCGCGTTCTTTTCGGGAGCCTGCGACTGGACGTCGTAAGAACCAGGATGGCTCGACTGCTCCGCCTGCATCCTTGGCAATTCGTCCGAACCATGCATCGAAACGACAGCCACGGCCGCGTTGAATCTCTGGATTTCGCCCGCAGTGACGTAGGCGACCTGATTTTGGTAAGCACCGGTCGTCGACTCTGTCCCCTTGGACTGGCCGTTCAGCCCCAGACTCGCGTCGCTCAGGCCGCTGAGTTGGCCAGCGATTGCATCGTCGCCGAACCACCAGCAAGAGGCGGTCACAATTTGGTCTCCAAGTAGCTCGAGGTAAGCGAATTGGCCGAACATGGCGTCGTCGGAAAAATCTCCGTAGAAGGTGTTCGGACCAAGTCCGCCAAGCATGATGGCATTGCCCGTCCCCGAGTGCAAGGTGTTACTGCCTCCCAGCTTGATATCGAGGCTTTCGATGATGCTCCTATCGCCGGAAAGATACTGTACCTCGCCGGCGTTGCCGATCATGATATCGAAGCCGCCTGCGCAGGAGAGGCTATTGCTGCCGGCCCCGCCAATCAGTATGTCCGTTCCGGTCCCGGCAATCAGCGTATTGCTGCCGCCGGTGCCGTTGTCGATACAAGTGATGGTATTGAGGCTTCCGTCCGCATTGAAGACGATCGTTCCGTCATCGCCGAGCAGAACATTGTTACCGTTTCCAGCGGTGTTGGTATTGCCTTGGAAGCCGCTGAAGACGTAGTTGGTTCCGTTGCCGACCGTGATCGTGTCGTTCGAACCGAGACCTGCATCGATCGCTTCCGCAAGCGTCACGACGCCGCCGCTGAAGGTGATTTTGCCGGCGTCGCCGAAGACATAGTTCGTTCCGTTGCCGGCCGTGATGGTGTTGGATTTGCTGCCGCCGAAGACGTAGTTGGTTCCATTGCCGACCGTGATCGTGTCGTTGGCGCCGATGGCGGAAGCGGACGTGGACGCCGACGTAACCGCGCCGTTGCTGAAGCTGATCGAGCCGTCGCCGCCGAAGGCGTAGTTGGTCCCGTTGCCGGCGGTGATGGTGTTGGATGAGTCGCCACCAAAAACGTAGTTGCTTCCGTCGCCGACGGTAATCTTGTCGTTTGAAC
>JBAPYY010000413.1:0-2068 GCA_049284975.1 Occallatibacter sp. | reverse complement strand
CGCTCATCGACAAGCTGGGACGCAAGACGCTTCTCCTGATCGGCGCCGCGGGCAACGCCTGTTGTCTGGCAGGAGTGGCCTGGGTCTTTGCCACCGGATCGCACGCGCATGCGCTGCTGTGGCTGCTCATTGTGTATATCGCGTTCTTCTCCGTTTCGCAGGGTACCGTGATCTGGGTGTATATCGGTGAAGTGTTTCCCACGCGTGTGCGGTCGAAGGGACAAGGTGTGGGCAGCGCCAGTCATTGGTTCATGAACGCTGTGATTGCGCAGGCGTTTCCCGTGGTGGTGCATGCGATGAGCACGGCAACGCCCTTCGTCTTCTTCTGTGCGATGACAGTGGTGCAGTTCCTGGTGGTGTTGACTGTCTATCCAGAAACCAAGGGAGAGACGCTGGAGCAGTTGCAGCGAAAGCTGATGCGCTAGCCCACACTCGACGCCAAGGACTCGGCATCTGGTTTAGTTCACAATCAAAGACTTGGGGCGACTAAGGTTGCAACGAGAATGTTCGTTTCGAGCAGCCGGCTACACAAATTCGATCGCATGAATGCCCTCTGAAACTTCCTTTTTCAGCGTACCGGCGTCCAATTGCAACTGTCTGTGTTCGCGCGCGGGCACATCTTCCAGCAATTCGCTGAACAGCCGTGGTTGGCAGCCCTCGAACGCCGCGAATCCTATGCTGGACGCCATGTGGCAGCTCACCTTAATCAGCTCGGTTACATCCCACGCGCCATCTGCGCGGCGCGGTTCGTGATGCCGGGAAACCACAGATTCAAGTTCCTCGGGCAGCTTCCAGTCGCCCACTAGTTGCTTTCCCGTTTCGCAGTGGTCCCAGCCGAAGAGTTCGCGTTCGGCATCGAGCATGGTTTCCGAAGCGCCCTGATGCTTCTCAAGCAGCGTGGCGTACGGTGCAGCTTGAATGACTGCCAGGCCCATGCGCCCCACGTCGTGGAGAATCCCAGCCGTGAAAGCCGTATCTTTGTCGATAAAGCTGTTCTGCGCCAGCCTTTGCGCCACAATTGCGCACGCCAGGTTGTGCTTCCACAGTTTGCGCATCGCAGGATAGCTCAGAGTCTTGCCGAGGTAAGCGCGTACACCCACGGTCACGCACATGCCTTGCAAGGTGCTTGCGCCCATTACAGCTACCGCCTGCAGGATACTGGTGGCCGGATAGCGCGGCGCGTAGAGCACGGAGTTGGCGACAGTCAGCACTTCGCTTGCGAACGCCGGGTCTGACGAGATGAGATTGCAGAGTTGATGCCACTGCATATTCTCATCCTTGGCCATTTGCAAAACCCGCAGCGCCACCTGAGGAAACGGTGGAAGCCGAAGATGTGCCCAAGGCATCGTGGCTGCTTGTCCGAGTTTCTCCGTCACTTCCACGCCGAGCTCCCTGGGCTTGCCCATCGACAGGTGTTTCGACCGCGTTTGGCAGACACAACCGGCAGGCGTACCGATCGCGCCTCTGTCAATGGTGGATTCATCGGCGGCCAGCGCGGATTTCTAGAGGCGAGAATCACCTAGAGAGCGACAAAGCGGGAAAGGTAATTGGTTCTACGTCCCAAATCCGGACAGCGGCAGGACGCGAGGGCCCGTTGCTCGCTGCCCCGGGGACGTTACCATGAATTCTGGAGTGTCGAATGGCAAAGATTCTCGACGGCGCGACCCTTGCTGCCGCCATCAAGCAGGAAGTCTCCGAAGAAGTTAAGAAACTAGCCGCGAGCGGCGTGCGGCCGGGATTGGCGGCCGTGCTGGTGGGCCATGTGCCCGCTTCAGAGATCTACGTGCGCAGCAAGGTGCAAACCTGCGCCGAACTTGGACTCTATAGCGATCTGATCACGCCGCCTGATACGGTTACCACCGAAGAGATGCTCGCGCTGGTCGACAAGCTCAACGCACGCGAGGATATCGATGGAATTCTGATTCAGCTTCCTCTTCCACCGCAGGTCGACGCCAAAAGGCTGCTGGACGCAGTCCACCCAGCGAAGGACGTGGACGGTTTTCATCCCGTCAACTCAGGGCATCTGGTTGCCGACCGTCCGGCACTTGTGCCTTGCACGCCGGCGGGC
>JBAPYY010000412.1:0-3059 GCA_049284975.1 Occallatibacter sp. | reverse complement strand
GATCACCCGGAAGCTTTTTCCATCCCTGCCTTTCATCGCCACGGCGCGATCAGGGTGGCTTTGAGTTTGATCGGCTAATTGCGCCAAGTCCAGTTGATCCGTCATGCCCGGTGTCATCATCAGGCTTCTGTTCCGCTCATCCAGCAGGCGAATATAAAACTGCTCGTAACGGCGAGCGGCCGATTCGAGCACGATTTCTTCATGCAGTGCGTCCTCGTCGCCGGGCCTCTCCCGCAACATGGTGCGTAGCACGTGCACCTTGTCCGCAAGGAACAAATCCGTACTCTTTTCCAGTTCCCTAACCAGGACCAGATAAAGACTCACTATGGAGAAGAAGACAAGAAAGAACCCCGCCAGCGCATAACCGGCCGTCAGGCGAAAGGCCAGCGTTCGCCACAAGCGCGAGGGGAGCGCCAAACTACTGGCCAGATTCCAGGACATAACCAGCGCCCCGAACGGTATGAATTAATTTGAGCCGGAAAGGGTCGTCCACCTTACTGCGCAGTCTGCGCACGTTGACGTCCACGACGTTGGTGTCGCTATCGAAGTTCATGTCCCAGACCGACTCGGCGATCAGGGTTCGCGACAACACCTCGCCCGCGCGCTTCGCCAGCAGTGTGAGGAGCAGGAATTCCTTTGAAGTCAGTTCCAACCGCTGGCCGGCGCGCGTGGCGCGCTGGCGCAATAAGTCGACTTCAAGATCGGCCAGGCGAAGCGTCTCTGGCGTGCGGGCAGGTCCGCGGCGCAGCAGAGATCGCACGCGGGCCAGTAATTCAGAAAAGGCGAACGGCTTAACCAGATAGTCGTCTGCGCCCAGTTCGAACCCTCGCACGCGTTCGTGCACGGCGTCGCGAGCGGTCAGAAAAAGTACCAGCATGCGTCGGCCTTCCTCGCGCAACCGAGTGAGAACCTGCCAGCCATCCAGTCCGGGGAGCATTACGTCGAGAATCACGAGATCGAATTCCAGTTCCTGTGCGAGGTACAATCCGTCAATTCCATCTCCGGCAACACTGACGACGAAACCCGCCTCTTCGAGCCCCTTCTTCAGAAACTTAGCCGTCTTGGCTTCATCTTCGATGATCAGAATTTTCATGATTAATTACCCTCGAGTGCGCCTGCACTCTCTCCCCTTAGAAATCCAAGCGTAGCGCGAACTGAATCTCGCGTGGGGTTCCCGATCCTACCGGGGTGATTGGCGATACGCTGGTGTTCACCGTGGTGATGATGCTGCCGAAGCCCGTCGGACAGCCCGTAGGATTTGAAGATGAAAGGTTACACGTAGCCTGCGGTTGACCCAACTGCGGGTGATTGAAGATGTCGTAAAACTCCGAGCGGAATTCCAGTTGCGCGCGCTCTCTGAAAGTGAACCTCTTGTCGGCGCCTATATCGACCTGCCAGGTTCCCGGTCCGCGAACCAGGTTGCGCGGCGCGGCGCCGTACCATTTGGTCGCGGTAATGACCGGGGTAGTGAACGCCGCTGGATTGATCCACTCTGCCACCGTTCTGCCTCCTGGCGGAGTCAGCGAGACGCCGGGAACCAGGTCGGGACGCTGCGTGCCGGAGTTCCCATCTGGCGCAATGTAGCTGCTCGGCATCAGCAGGTTCACCGGGAATCCAGTGCGAGCCAGCGCGGTCGTCGTCAGTTGCCAGTTGCCCACAACTGCGCTGGCAATCCCGCGCTGGTTCAGCATGAACTTGCCCAGGCCAAAGGGAAGCTGATAGACCGCGTTGCCATTGACCACATGGCGGGCGTCCCATGCGCCGCTGGCGGTATCGCAGGCTTGGCAAAAAGCATCCTGCGGATCAATTTCGTCACCATCGCCGCTGCCGTTGGAGCCGTTGTCGATCTCGTGCGACCATGTGTAATTGGCCGCCACCAGAAGGCCCCGCGTGAACGAGCGCCGCATTGCCGCGGAGAGAACGTTGTAAGTGCTCATGCCGGCCGATCCGCGCCAGCCGATGGCGGGAGCAAAGGCCGGATATTGCCTAACCCATGTGGCCGGATTGTCCACACTGTTCGAGACGTTCGGGTTCGGCAGGAGCAGATTCACCACGCTGGTCTCCAACAGATGCACCCCGTGGCTGCTCAGGTAGGAGACAGTGCCCACGAAGTTCGCGGGCAGCTCCCGCTGTGCCGAGAAGCTCCACTGCTCAACATATGTGTCTTTGCGGTCTCGTTGTTCGGCATTCGGCGAGAGGGTTCCGGCTCCGAATCCGCAGTTGGTAGTTCCGGTGAGTACGATTGGGCCTGGGCAGCTGCCAGTTCCGGAATTGCTGGTGGGTCCGGTGTAGGAAATGGGTGAGCTGGAACTGCCTGTCGCCGAATAGGAAGGCACCTCGTTCTTTGCGGGCAGATTCTGGTCGTCCAACTGTCCGTCTTCGTGGTAGATGCCGAATCCGCCCCGAAACACCGTCTCGCCGCCCTTCCGTGGTGTCCACGCGAAGGCTACACGAGGATCCACATCGCCGTAATTCTGATGGCCGAAGCTCGAGCCCACGCCGCAGAATCCCTGTGGCCCACAGGTGGCAAAATCGAAGGGGTTGGCCAACCCGCTGGCCTCGTGGAAGAGATCGAAGATGGTATAGCGCAGGCCCAGGTTCAGGACGAGATTCTGCCGCCATTTGAACTCGTCTTGCGCATAAAGAAAGTAATCGTTTTTGCGCAGGTGGTTGACTGGCAAGGCGCCGGTCAGGCTGGCCTTTTTCAGTAGATTATCTGCGAGATTGACCAAATTGGAAAACGTCAACTTTCCGTGTTCCCCGTATTCCTGGTTCATTTGAATACGGCGGAACTCCACTCCGGCTTTGAAGGTTTGCCGGCCATGAGACCAAGTCAGGTTGTCAACGCCCGAAAACGAATTGCCCACATAGATGCTGGTGTAATTGTAGTTTTCAGTCACAAATCCCGGCCCAGGACCTCCCGAAATCGCAATCTGATAGATGATCCCGGAGTTACTGTAGTTGTACTGGTTATCGGTGGAACGATTGAAGCCCGCCATGGTCTCGTTCACAAGGTGAGGATTGAAAATATGCAACAACTCGAGCTCGCCATTGACCGG
>JBAPYY010000411.1:0-5612 GCA_049284975.1 Occallatibacter sp. | reverse complement strand
GAGTGGAAACCCAGAACACTCCGGCTACCTATTTGAGCGGCGGCGCGGGCGTCATCAGCCTCGCCAGCAAATCCGGAGGCGACCAGTTTCATGGCGACGCCTTCGGTGTTTTCCGCCCAAATGTGCTTGCCGCGAACGAGTGGTTCAACAAGCAGGCCGGGAATCCGACGCCTGCTTATCACCGCTATCAAGAGGGCGGCGCTATCGGTGGGCCGATCTTGCACAAGAAGCTGTTCTTCTTTGGCGATTATGAAGCGACACAGCAGCAAGCCTTTGATGGGTCAGGTCAATTCACTGTTCCTACAACAGCGGAACGGACAGGCGATTTCTCCGCCGACAGTTTTGCCATCTACGACCCTACCCTACCCGATAATCCCGACGGGACACGGCAGCAGGTGGGGAGCAACGGCGGCACGCTGAACAAGATTGCCAATCCCAATCCCATCGCGGTGAAGTTTCTCTCCGAGTTTCCCAAGTGCAATTACCCCGTCGCTTCCACCTGCGATCAAGCCACGAACGGAGGAGTTGGCCAATTCAACCTTTATGTTCCGGGGTTGGACCCCACCACTCAGCAGAAGTTCGATGTCCGCATAGATTACGCGAGCGAAAAGCAGCGCATCTTCGGGCGCTTCTCTTTCGATCGGCTGTTCACTTCGGGTGTCAACGCTTTCAATAACCCGTGGGATCTGGACTACGCTCAAAACATTACCAACGGCCGCAATTTCATCATTGGTGACGACTACACCATAAGCCCCACCACGGTGTTGCAGTTGCGGTACTCCTTCACGCGACATTATGAGAATCAGGGTGGCGATCCCGGCCAGAACGCAATCGACAGCCTTTCAACTTTGGGATTTGTAACGCCTACCGCCGCGGATGAAGTCTACAAGACCCTTCCCTACGTGAATTTTGACGACCTGGGCGGAGGCATCGGCGGCACCGCGAACTACAACACCTTCATCTACGCCAGCGAGAACCACGACGCGATTGCTACCCTCACCAAGAGTTGGGGCAAGCACGAGATCAGTTTCGGCGCGGAATACATGAAAAGGTTCCTGAATGACGGCCAGCCTCCCGCACCATCTGGAGCGTACGCCTTCGATAACTCCGCTACCGTTGAGTCCACAAACCCAAACAATCCCTATCTCGGCGTGGGAGGCAGCGACTTCGCATCCTTCCTCTTCGGCATGGGCGAGGAATCGGGTGCCAATCATACTGAAGGCAATGACGCCCCGAATTTCACCAAGGATCTCTTTGTCGCGGAATCCAATCCATACTACGCGGCCTTCGTTGAAGACACCTACCATCCCAATCAGGCGCTGACCATCACTGCGGGGGTTCGCTGGGATATTTTCGACGGCAAGACCGAGCGCCATAACCGGCTGGAGTACTTCGATCCGACTGCTACTTATACTGCTGCGGGTTACGCCGGAACTCTGACCGGCGGTGAGGTTTTTACCAAAAACGGCAGCCGCACTCCATTCACCACCAATATGCATGACATTGGCCCGCGCCTCGGAATTTCATGGCAGCCTGAAAAGCGCGTAGTCGTACGCGGCGGCGCAGGATTCTACTACGGCCCCAGCGCGCATATGGTCGGAAGTCCTAATCTTAATAGCGATGGTTTCTCATCGCAAACTATCTGGGCCGCAACTTGCTTGAACGCTGATGGCAACACCGTGTACAACGGAACCATCGGTTGCGCAGACGCAACCACAGGGCCCGCGCCCAGCGCGACAGGCATCTATTCGCTGACCAATCCCTTCCCAACGGTTGGTGGAGT
This sequence comes from Occallatibacter sp., assembly GCA_049284975.1. Taxonomy (GTDB): domain Bacteria; phylum Acidobacteriota; class Terriglobia; order Terriglobales; family Acidobacteriaceae; genus Telmatobacter. Next base: position 3,829 of record JBAPYY010000411.1, on the reverse strand, counting down.
GCCGGGGATTATTCAACTGACCGGGGCAACGCAGGGATTGGAAACCAACCTCGGCTCGACACTAAGCACGATGATGCATTCGCAGCCAACGCAGAGAGTCTACAACTTCAACTTCGGCGTGGAGTATGAATTCCCGCGCGAGGTCGTTCTGAGTGTCGGCTACGTAGGCAGCAGGGGACTCTACCTGCCGTTTGCCACCGTCGATCTGAACCAGCTTCCTTTGAGCACCCTTGCATCGATGGCGATTGCTGGCGATAGTACTGCGCAGATCGTTGCTGCGGAGCCATTCCCGCAATTCACCGACGGCAGCATCAGCGCAACAGGCGCAAACAACGGCGTCATAGCGCATGGCTATCCGGCTGGCGATTCCGAGTACAGCTCCCTGCAGACCAAGGTGCAGAAGCGCCTAACCCATCACTTCACCACCCTGGCCTCTTTTACCTGGGGCAAGATCATGACAGACGACGGCAATCCTCCGCTTACTTTTGTCGGTGCTCACGCCGGGTCCGTTCAGGACTGGAGAAACTTGAACCTCGAACATTCTGTTAGCCCGCAGGATGTGAAGTATCAATTCACCGCGCAGGCATCGTACGACCTTCCAGTAGGCAAAGGCCGAGCGGTGAATCTGCACGGGGTTGCGAATGCCATCCTCGGCGACTGGACGACGGACGCTATTTTTTATCTGAGCACAGGCGTTCCCATCAATTCGCCGACAGTCGGGTCAAACTCGCCCTACTATTTCAACCAGCGGACTAACATGACGTGCGATCCCAGCAAGGGCGCGCCGCATACGGCAGCGCAGTGGTTTACACCAGCCTGCTTCTCGCAACCCACTCCAGGCAATCCCAACGTCAACAGCCTGCTTCCGTATGTTGCCGGAAATGCGCCGGCATATCTTGACCACGTGCGGACCATGGGAGCCGATGATTTCGATTTCACACTTTCCAAGAGCTTTAAACTGGGTGGTGAACGAAACATCCGCATTGATCTCACCTCTTATAACGTTACCAATAAGGCGCAGCTTGGGGCGCCGACTGTTGCCCCCGAGTACGGCCTTGTCTGTGCCGCCACTGATCCCAACTGCCCGTCGGCAACCGACCTTCCTAGCGTGCCCTATTCCAGCCTCAGCACGCCTTTCGGCGCAATCACTTCAACCGTCAACTCGCCCCGTCAGTTTCAGGGGGGAGCGCGCTTTACCTTCTGATTTTTTCTCTACGGCGAATTACTGCCGAGACTCGAATCCACATCTCTGGCAGACACGATCCGGTGTCTGCCAGTTTTTTGTTATGGGGCAGAGATCTGGGGCCACCGCTATCTTGTTGAGCAGATTCCCGCTTCAGTTGCCGCGCGTGACCGTTCGACCGCAGCTGGACGCCGTTTGCTGCTTTCCGGCTTGATTTCAGAATTACCCTGTGGTACAAACTAAACATTCCAGTTTGCCCCCAAAGGGCAAGCCTGGATTTCATGCAGAGTGGCTGAGGGACGAGCCCTGTGACGCCACGACAACCTGCCTGGGCAAACCAGGAGTATGGTGTCAACTCTCGCCCGGTAACGGGGAACATGAGATTCGGGGGGCGCCTCAGCACTCTTGACCGAGGCGTCTCGCACGGTACTTCGAGTCACTTCACGTTCGCTCTTTCTGAGCCGGTCACGCGCTCGTGTATCCGCGGTCCCTCTCGCACATAGCGAGGGAACTGTGACGATTGCTTATGATTTGCGTTGTCGTGAATGTGGCAAGTCCTACGGGATTCAACCACTTTCAATCTGTGACGAGTGTTTTTCTCCGCTCGAGATCGCTTTCGATCTCGATTACGCTCGCACCCGCTTTACCCGCGAAGCCATCCAGAACGGACCGTTGAACATGTGGCGCTATCGCGCACTGCTGCCGGTGGCCGACAGTTACGAGCCGCAGACACCTGTGGGCTTTACCCCGCTGATGAAGGCTCCCCGGCTGGGTGAGCACATCGGCGCAAGCAATCTCTTCATCAAGAACGACGCCGTTTGCCTGCCCACGCTCAGCTTCAAAGATCGTGTGGTGGCTGTGGCCCTGGCCAATGCGCAGGCCTTCGGGTTCGACACGGTTGGCTGCTCGTCCACGGGCAATCTGGCCAATGCCGTAGCAGCCCACGCGGCGCGGATAGGCCTGAAGGCCGTCATCCTGGTGCCAGCCGATCTGGAGCCGGCCAAGATTCTCAACACGCAGGTTTATGGCGCTACACTGGTGCGCGTCGAAGGCAGTTACGACCACGTCAACCGCCTTTCATCGCAGATTGCCGAACGGTATAACTGGGGCTTTGTGAATGTGAACCTGCGCCCCTACTACGCCGAAGGCTCGAAAACGATGGGCTTTGAAATCGCCGAGCAACTGGGCTGGCGGCTGCCGGACAATCTTGTTTGCCCCATGGCCGGCGGATCGCTGATTACAAAAATTCGAAAGGCTTTCAACGAACTTATTGCGCTCGGACTGGTCGAGGACAAGCAGGTGCGCTGCTTCGGCGCGCAGGCTACTGGCTGCTCACCCATCGCCAAGGCAGTCAAGAACGGGACAGACTTGATTGAACCGCAGCGGCCCAAGACCATTGCGCGGTCGCTGGCGATTGGCAACCCGGCAGACGGCCTTTATGCGGCACGCGCCATTCGCGCTACGGGCGGATGGGCCGAAGATGTCTCGGACGTGGAGATCGTATCGGCCATGCAGGAGCTGGCTGAGACCGAAGGCATCTTTACTGAAACGGCAGGCGGCGTGACCACCGCTGTCACCGCCCGGCTCTACGCTCATGGCCGCATACGGCCCGATGAGCTGACAGTCACCTGCATCACCGGCAACGGCTTGAAGACGACCGATTGCCTGAACGGTGCATACGACCGAAGCCACGCCATCCGTCCCCGACTTAGTGACTTTGAAGCCTTTGTCGAACAACACAACGAATGCGGCCCAAGTCTGAATCAGGAATTGGCGCTGGCGGGAGAATCGAATGGCCGTTAGAGTATTGTTGCCCAATGCTTTTCAGAAGCACACCAATAACACACGCGAGATGGCCAGCAGCGCGGCCAATCTGCCCGAGTTGATTACCGAAATTGAGAGCCGTTTTCCGGCCTTGCGGAAGCATCTGCGCGGCGATGACGGACAGATTCGGCGCTTCATTAATTTTTATGTCAACGAGGAAGATATTCGCTTTCTGGGCAATGAGAAATACAGTTTTCAAGAAGGCGATGAAGTGCTGGTGATTCCGTCGATTGCGGGCGGATGAAGGTGATTGAAAATGCTTCAAGTATTCCGTGGCTCTCTCGCCGGGAGAGCCTCTGAAATGTTACTGCAGAGTTACAGACTGAGCAATGTTTTTGCGCTGTATTCTCACGGCCTTGACCGTTCTTTCATAGGTTCGGGCGGATACTGCTCTGGTGATTCAACACTCAGGGCAAAAGGTCTCGCTGAAGCTGACCGTCAGTTCCACTCCTCTAGTGGAATCTGGATACTCCTCTTATCTCCTGTCTCCACCTTCGGCTCCGGCCAAACCACATATTCATGCAGAGGTTGGGCGTTACCGGCTGCGATTGGCAGAAACCATCGAAGATCGCGATGCCGCTTGCCGGCTACGCTTCAAAGTCTTCAATCTTGAATTGGGCGAGGGGCTGGAATGTTCTTACCAGACGGGATTGGACACCGACCAATTCGATCTCTTCTGCGAGCACCTGCTGGTGGAGGAGAAACTCTCCGGGCGCGTCGTGGGCACTTACCGGATGCAATCGGGAGCGACCGCCGCACGAAACATGGGCTACTACTCCGAGCAGGAGTTTGAATTCGCCCCGTACGAGCCTTTGAGGGCGG
>JBAPYY010000410.1:0-10281 GCA_049284975.1 Occallatibacter sp. | reverse complement strand
CTGGCCGGGATAGATGGACTGCGGGCCGTCGGAGAGAGCTTTTTCCGGGTGGTCGTGAACCTCTACCATGATGCCGTCGCAACCCGAGGCCACTGCGGCGCGCGCCATCGGCAACACGCTGTCGCGCTTGCCGGTGCCGTGGCTGGGATCGACAAGAATAGGCAGGTGGCTCACTTTCTGGATTGCGGGAATAATGCTCAGGTCCAGCGTGTTGCGGGCGTGGTCGGCAAAGGTGCGCACGCCGCGCTCGCACAAAATTACCTGATAATTGCCCTCGCTCATCACGTACTCGGCCGACATCAAAAACTCTTCGAGCGTTGCCGAAAGGCCGCGCTTGATGAGCACCGGCTTTCTCAGTTGACCGGCGCGCTTCAGCAGAGAAAAATTCTGCATGTTGCGCGCGCCGATCTGCACCACGTCAGCCCATTCAGCCACCAGGTCGAGGCTTTCGTTGTCGATGGCTTCGGTGACAATGCGCAACCCGAAGCGCTCGCGAACCTCGGCCATGATGCGTAGCGCTTCAACGCCCAGGCCTTGAAATGCGTAAGGCGATGTGCGCGGCTTGTAAGCGCCGCCCCGGAAGAACTGCGCGCCTGATGCGGCTACTGCTTCGGCGATGGCAAAAGCCTGTTCGCGGCTTTCCACCGAGCACGGTCCGGCGATGATTGCCAGGTTGCGGCCGCCGATGGCAGCTTCGGGATGGTTTCCAATTCCCGCAAATCGTATGACGGTGTCTTCTTCTTTCACGTCCCGGCTGGCCAGCTTGTAGGCCTTCGAGACGCGAATCACCTCGGCGACACCGGAGAGCGCTTCGAGGTTGCCGCGATCCACTTCGCCCTGGTTGCCGGTGATGCCGATAGCGGTGCGCTGCGCTCCCGGAAGCGGATGCGCGCGAAAGCCCAACTGCTCAATGTGTTCGCAGACTGCCTGGATTTCCTCTTGCGTCGCCTGCGCCTTCATGACAATCAACATAACCGGACTCCTCGAATCATAAGTCTAACGGCTGCGGCGGCGAAGGGCAATTGGCGGAAGGGCGCAGGAATCGGAGACGGGCGATCTTGCTCACGGCTGCGCCTTGTAATGCAAAATCCATTCCTCTTGCTCTTGCGTGTCGGGAACCGGGCAGCCGCGAGCATCTTCAATGGCTTCGAGCGCCATATCGGCGCGCCAGCCAAGATGCATCAGCGCGCAGGCCGCGGCCACAGTTGACCTGCCTATGCTGCCCCGGCAATGGATTCCAATATGCTCTCCGGCGCTCAGACGGCTTGCCAGGCCGGTTACAAAATTACGGAAAGCCTCAGCATCAAGAGGTACCCGCGTGTCGGGAATCGGAAAATTCAGAAACCTCAGTCCAATCTGCCTGGCAAGTATGCCTTCGTCCGCCAGGCCCAGCGAATCTGCCTCCCAGTCTTCCATCATCGAAACCAGCGTATGAATGCCACTCTGTTTTATTCGAAGCAATGCATCTTCCAGCAACTCGTCGCCGCGCGGACGAATTACGATGGCCAGTGGCGCGTGCGGATTGCCTTTGATCCAGAAGATGCCCTTCATGGTGCTCAAACTCCTGCAAACTTCTCGATGCGTGCGCGGACGCTGAGAGTACCCGTGCCGGCCGCCGCGCCTTCCTCGATCAATCGAACACGGGAAGCAGTACAAGTCAACGCTTTCTTGATGATAGACGGCGAGAATGCGAGGAGTGCGGCACAGCCCTGAACCGAAACCTAGACGAAGTGTTCCCATCCGTGCGGTTCGAGCGGCTTTGTACCTTGCGGAGAGATCAGCGTCACAGTCGGCCGGCCTCCGCGAGCTCTTAAGATGCGGCCGATTTTTGTGATTTTGACTCCCGCAATAGCTCGCGGCAGCTTCGCCGTCACCGGAGCTGTAAAAAGCAGCTCGTAGTCTTCGCCGCCGTGAAGCGCCTGGGCGAGAGTTGCGCCGGGGTGAATGGGCATCGCGCTCGCATCAACCTCCGCAGCCACGCCGGACTCCTCGCAGATATGAGCCAGGTCCGAAGAAATGCCGTCGCTCAGATCGATGGCGGCGGAGGCCACTCCGCGCCGCTGAAGCCAGAGGCCCTGATTAATGCGCGGCTGCGGGTAAAGGTGCGGTGCAAGCTGCGCGGTCAGCTTTCCTGGGACTCGTGGCGGGTTCAAGCGACCGGGCTTGGCCTGGGCCAAATCTTCGAGGCAAGCTAGTCCGGTTGCAGCTCCGCCCAGAGCACCAGTTACATAGAGCAGGTCGCCCGGCTTTGCGCCGGAGCGCAGCAAAGCGCATCCGTGGGGAACGGCGCCGATCAACACAACATCAGCAATGGCCAAAGAAGATTCGGCCAGATCTCCACCGGCCAGTGGCGTCGAGTGGGCTTCTGCCAGCGCCAGCAAGCCATCGAGAAAGCGCTGCACCCACGAATGACCCGCGGCCCGGCGGCCTGAGGGCACAGTAAGCTCGCGCGGCAAACCCAACGACAGAAAGGCGGCCACAGGACGCGCGCCCATTGCGGCCAAATCGCTCAAGCCGCGCGCCAGAACGCGATGGCCGACAGCTTCAGGCTGATGCCAGTTCAGGTGGAAGTGCTGGCCCTCAATCGACAAATCTGTCGTAACTGCCAGTTCCTCGCCTCGGCGCGGAGCCAGCAGCGCGCAGTCATCGCCGATGCTCAGTCGTAGGCCGCCACTCCGGTAACTCCTGGCTGCGCTCGCCGCACGCCGGCGAATCTCGCTGAGCAGGGCAAGTTCGCCTCGCACGCTGTTTCCGGAATGGATTTGCTTCATACGCACCTTATGAGAATAGGGCAAACCTGCGGGACTCTTACTGGCCGACCCTTATGAGGGGCTATTTTCCGCTGAATCTGCATGACATAGGTAACAAGTTGAGTAACGTTACTTTTGTCAATTTCGTTGCCCCGTCAAGGCTGGATTTGTTAAGCTTGAAGGACGTTATTAGAAATACGCCCGCTTGGGTGTATTTGTTATTTTGGGGGCCGAAAGGCTTCGCTGCCTTGGGCTTTTTGATGAGTGCACGGCGAATTGCGGTCCTGCGCATCGCAGGAATGAGAGGCAAGAATGCGGCGCAGACGCTATTACATTCTATTTGTTGCCAGAGACGAAGACGGCCAGATTCGCAAGATCTCCCTGCCCCTCAAGTATGTGTACGGATTCCTTGCTGCCGCGCTGGTGGGAGCTTTCACCATCGTTGGATTGGCCGGTTCTTACACGCGCATGCTGCTCAAGACCGAGAGCTTTAACCAGGTCCGACAGGATCGGGAGACGCTGCGCAAAGATTACAAGCAGATGGCGCAAATTGCGCATGATCGCAATGTGCAGGTGGCTTCGCTGGGCGCCCTGGCAAGCGAAGTAACCGCGCTCTACGGACTGCGACAGAACAAATTAGCAACAGCCAAAACCGCGGCTGCTGCAAGCGCAGCAACCGAGCCCTCCCCCACCACCCTGTCATCAAGCGACGACATCTCTCAGCTGCAGGTGAAGCTTTCCATCGCCCAGTTTTATGCGCTGCGCTCTGAGGCCATGTCGGGCCGGGTTTCCCGCGCCCTTCAAAGCGGACTCACGCCGAGCTTTGCCGGCGACTGGACGGAATTGGCCGACGCTCCCTCGCTTTGGCCGTTGGAAGGCCGCATCGGCTCAAGTTTCGGCGAACGCCAGGACCCGATTAACGGCGAAGGCGCCTTCCACTCCGGCATCGACATTGATGCGCCCACCGGCTCTCCGGTGCGTGCATCGGCAGACGGGAATGTGACCAGTGCCGCAATGAACGGCGGATACGGCCGTGAGATTATCATCGATCACGGTCATGACGTGATGACGATTTACGGGCATCTATCGGTCATTGCAGTCGTCCCAGGCCAGCATGTGATGCGCGGTCAGGTTATAGGCAATGTGGGTCAATCAGGCCGCGCCACCGGTCCGCACCTCCACTATGAAGTGCGCGTCCACAAGGTTCCGGTTAATCCGTATAAGTATCTGCGCACCACCTATGAGCAGATGGCTTTCAACGACCCGGACGAAGCTATTCAGCCCGCGCAATGAGCTGCTCCGAGCAAGGTTAATTTACCTTTGACTTCCAGTTAGTTCATACTAACTCCGCCTCACTTACCACCCACATAACTCACATGCCAAATTGAGCGCGAACCGTCGTCTGAGACGAAGAGTGAGCCGTCTTTGGCCACGGCCACGCCAACCGGCCGGCCCCACACCGTATCGTTAGGAAGCACAAAGCCAGTGAGGAAGTCTTCGTATTCGCCGGTCGCGTGACCATTCACCATGGGTAGCCGGATAACTTCATAGCCCCCGCGCGGCTCGCGGTTCCATGAGCCGTGCTCCGCTGCGAATCCGTCACCTCTGTACTCGGCGGGAAACTGACTGCCCTCATAGAAAAGCATTTCCAACGATGCAAAATGTGGATTCACCAGGATGTCTGGGGTGATCACTTTGGCTTGCAACTCAGGGTGCTTGCCGGGGTGTCGCCAATCCTGCACGCCGCCTGAAGTGCCATGGTATAAGAACCACGGCCAGCCATAGAATCCATCTTCCTGAACGTGCGTGATGTAGTCAGGCGGAAGATTGTTGCCCATGCCGTCGCGCTCATTGGTCGAGCACCACAGCTCGCCGGTGACCGGATTAATCGCCTCGCCCACGCAGTTGCGCAGGCCCCAGGCGTAAATCTTCACGAACTTGCCCGCTGGCGTAAACTCCAGCACATCAGCGCGGTGAAACTCCTCGGGATGCGTATCGGAGTCATCCACGTTGGAGTGCGATCCAACCGAGGCAAACAGTTTTGTGCCGTCTTTCGAAAAGACCACGTCGCGTGTCCAGTGGCCTCCGCCGCGCAGGCGACCACCGCCGGGCAAATCGGCCAGGTGTTCCGAGGGGCCGGTCGCTTTCAGGTCGCCGTTCTTATAAGGGAAGCGGACAATGCCGTCGGTGTCGCCGATATAAACCCACGCTGGATTTGGACCGGCAGGGTAAAAGGCGATGCCGAATGGCTGATGCAGTCCTTCGGCGAAAACAGAAATCTGCTGGACTTTGCCGTCCGCACCAACACCGCGAAAAATCTTGATCTTGCCGGTCTCGCTCTCTGCAAGGAACAAATCGCCGTTGGGAGCTGTCCGAATCAGCCGCGGGTTGTCGAGGTCGGTCGCATACAACTCCACCTTGAAGCCTTTGGGCGCAATGGGCAACACATTCGCCGGCCGCGGAACCATCGTTGGCCCGTTGTCCACGGCCTGCCCGGGAGCCGGTGCGGGCAAGTCAGCCACGGTGAGATGGCGGCGTATGCCGGGGTGCTCGTGAGCCGCGTCGGTGAAAGCATTCTGCCCGGTAAGCACGGCGCCCTGGTGCGCTGCGCTTGCACGCCAGTGGTCAATCTCATAGCCAAGGTAGGCCAGAAAGAGAAGCGAACAAATGAAGGCTGCGGTCCTGGAGGACCAATTGTGAGGAAGCATAAAACCTCCGCTGCGGATGCGGTTCAGTCCTTTGGATGCTGCAATGGGGCGGATGGACGCGTCGGCCGCTCCGTTTTCTTGCTGTCTATTTGTTTGACGCGCCAGAGCTGGAAGAGGAATCAGCCGGGACAATCGGGCTTTCCGCCGGTTCGCTGAAGAGCGAGCGGTCAAGCGTGGCCGTCACCACCACACGGTCGCGCTCCTGCTTCACCTCTGCGGTTTTCAGCAGCTCTCTAAGCCCATTGTTGGCAGCGTTGTCGGCCAGCGGAACCGTAACGCTTCGTGCAACCATCAACAGCATATTGAGCGCATCGCTCTGGCTCGCGGCTTTGCTGCTGCTGGGAGCTATCTCCACAACTTTCACGTTCAGCGAGCCGGCCAGTGACAATGCCGGAGTTACGCTCGCGATGATCGTCGAATCGGCCTCCAGAGGCAGCGAAAATCCGAGAACTTTGATCGCCCCGCCTTGTTCGTCCGCGAGAGGCAGGCCAATCTGGCCCACTCCCCAGGCCAGCGCGAGCAGCGGAACATCGCGATAATGCTGGCGCAGTAGCGTCGAGCCGGCAAAGGGCCACGCTGCGGTCGAGTGCCGGTCTAGCATCGAGTGTATCTGCTCCGGGGTCGGGGTATTCGATATGGCCACCATGTTGTAGCCGATTTGCGCCACGCGAACAGTCCGCCCCTCGGAGGGAATCGAGTAAACGGTGTGCCCTGCGTACGACTCGCGTGCCGTCGAGTGCGCGTCCAGCCAATCATTCAGCCGCTTGCCGGTAATCTTGCCCTCCAGCACCATCGAATACGCCACCGGGCCGTTGGGTCCGTTGGGTTCCGTCATGCGGTGCAGCGCGATGGCTGCCTCGTCCAGGTCCCGCTCCGGGTCAATCCCAATCGCATCAATGAACTGCTGGTACTCTGCTGCGCGCACCGGCGGCTTCAGGTCCTTGTGAAAGAAAGTGCGCACCGGCTTGAGGTTGACATAAATAATGCCGTCAGATTCGGGCAGCAGGCGCGCAGCCTCGGGCGGAGCCTTCGAGCGCAGGAAGATAGCCACGGCCAAAAAAATCAGGACCGCGGCCACCACCATAAGCGTTCTGCGCGCGCGTTTATTCATGAAGAGCCGTCAGAGATACCCTATCACTCCGGACGGAATGGATGGCGTTATCGGCCCTCTTGCCGTCAGTTCTTAACAGTCATGGCGTCTGAGTCAACTGCCTTTTTGCCGGTAACGCCTTCCAGCCCAGCCAGCAGGCCGCGATAGTCGTTCTTATCCGCCTGGAATGCAAGCCCGCCCTTCTTGCCGTTGTCATCCCAGGTAAGACCGACGAAGTGCTTCTTCGACTTGGCCAGCACGAGCAAAGCTCCTATGCCGAATGAAACAACGGCAACCCCAATTGCTGCTCCTACGCGACGGTGAACATCCTGCCCATAGCTGATGTCCGTAACCGCTGCAGCGGGAATGACAGCAACCTCCGTGCCCCCTTGCTTTATCCGGATGGTGTTGCCATCAATGTACAGCTTCATATCTGCTCCCGCCTTGAGGCCTGGAAGCGATCCGCCGTCATAGACAATCTTGTAAGCGTTGTCGCCAGCTATCGCGCTGACTGGAAACAAAATGCAAAGAAAGAGTGCCAGTATTTTCTTCATCCGTAGACCTTTCAGTTGAGAGTTTTTTGCAAGACATCGCTGTGAACTACGATTCAAAACCGCGAAAACTGTTAAAGAGTTGTAAACGAATCATCAACCTAGACCCTGCATTTCGCAAGAAGTTTCTATTCCTGCGCCAGAATAGTCTGTCCCTCTAAAAAAGTTTGGCTCCCAGGTCTCGGAAAAAGACACCTGGGAGCCTTCAAGTTGGTCGAGATATCGTGCGACTGGCTACCGCCCAACAACCAACACGACAAAGCTGCCGGGAACGATGGCTGGCCGAGGATGCGGATTCTCGGCAGTAGCCGCGGGACGCGGGCCAAACTCGGCAGTGACGAGATAAATTCGGTCAGCCGCGGAATCGTAGGCCATAGTGCGCGCGCCGGGTTTCGTGGGCAGACTTTCGACAGTGGGATAGCCGGGATCAGCGGCATTGACTACAGAGAGAATTCCTTCCCGGCCGCAAGAGGCAAACGCTAATTTGTGCGCGGCATCCCAACCGGCAGCATCGGGACCATCGCCAATTGCAGGCGTAGCCAGCACCTTGCCTGTCGCGGCGTCGGTCACGGCCATTTTTTTGCCGTCGCAAACACTGAAAAGCCTTCCGCCGGCAACGTCAAAAGCCAGCCCGCTCGGCCCGTCGCATCCGGTCAGCGGCCACTCGCCGGTGAGTTTGTTGGAGTGCGCGTCCAGTCGAATGATCTCGCTCTTGTCTTCGATGTTGTCGAAGATTGTGCCTTTGCCATCGACAGCGGCAAACTCTGGCTTGCCAGGCAGCGGAACGGTAGCCAAAACCTTCCGCGTGGCGGCATCGATTTTGGTGGCGTTGTTGCTGCGCCCGTTGAATGTCCAGACGGTTTGCGTAGACGGCTCAAAAACGATCGCGTCAGGATTGGTTCCGGCTGGAATGGTGGCTACCGTAGCCAATGTTGCGCGATCAAAGACCACCACTGCGTTACCGCCGCCGTCGGAGATGTAGCCGAATTTGCCAGCGTCATCGAGCGCGATGCCGTGCGCGCCGTGCAGTCCCGTAATGCTGCCTAATAGCTTTCCAGTCTGCGTATCGACCACATCGACGCGTAAACCGTGAGCGAGATAAAGCCGGTGCGCCGTGGAATCCGCAAGCAGGTAATCCCATCCGCCTTCGCCGCCCACTTTCCACGTGTCCAAAACTTTATAGGGCTGCTGCGCGGCCAACTGCGCCGGAACTGCAAGCACGCCGCAAAGCAACGCCGCGGCCGCAATGGGCCGGGCAAAAAGGCGAACAATAGACATAAGAAATCTCCTCGTGCGACACCGGAAGAATACCATCCCCCGCTTGAGGCAAATCATCGAGGCCGGTCAATCCCGGCTCCAATGGATTACCCTCATAGAGTTGGCCCGAAAACGGGCCAGAGGCCCTCATTTGCGCATTGTTCTCTCCAATATCGGAACCTTCGGCGACATCAATCCGCTGATCGCCATTGCCTTGGAACTCAAGCGGCGCGGCCACGTGCCGGTAATGGCGCTGCCCGCCGTCTACGAGCCGAAGATTCTCCCGCTGGGCCTCGAGTTTCACGCCGTCCGCCCGGACATCGACCCCACCAATACGATCCTCGTGGAAATGGTCTACGACATTAAGCACGGCACGGAACATGGCCTGCGGGATTTTCTTTTCCCCGCCCTGCGCCAGACCTATGACGACCTGCTCGACGCGGCCACCAAACCCGAGCGCGCTGACCTGCTGCTGCTCGGCGAGCTGAATTACGCCGGCCCGCTTGTGGCCGAGGTCACCGGGATTCCCTGGGCCAGCTACGTGCTGGCGCCGCTCTCGTTTTTCTCCGCCTTTGACCCGCCCGTGCTGCCCCCGTATCCGCGAATGGCGCGCGCCGACAAGCTGGTGCCCGGTTTTGGGCGCATCATCAAGCGGCTCGCGCGCTTTACCAGCCGCAAGTGGCCGGAACCTATCTACGAACTGCGCCGCGAACTGGGATTGTCCCGGGGCGCAAATCCGCTCTTCGACGCCAAGCACTCGCCTCACCTTGTGTTGGCCTTGTTTTCTCGCGTATTGGGTGTCGAGCAAAGAGACTGGCCAGAACACGCACGCATCACCGGCTTCTGTTACTACGACGCCGACGCGGGCAACCAGGCGCTGCCGGAAAACCTTGAAAAGTTTCTCAGCGACGGCCCGCCTCCGGTGGTTTTCACCCTCGGCTCAGCGGCAGTGCTGGCTGCGGGCAAGTTCTATGAGGTCTCAGCCAAGGCCTCCATTCGCCTGGGGATTCGCGCCGTGCTGTTGATCGGAACCGATCCGCGCAACCGCCTGAAGACAGCCCTGCCTGAGTCAATCTGTGTGGCCGAATACGCGCCCTACTCCGCTCTGCTCTCACGCTCGGCGATGGTGGTGCACCAGGGCGGCGTGGGCACAACGGCGCAATGTCTGCGCGCGGGCAAGCCCATGCTCATCATGCCTTATTCGCACGACCAGCCGGACAATGCCCGCCGGATGAAACGGTTGAAGGTGGGCCGGATAATTCAACGCGGCAGCTACAAGCCGTGGCGTGTAGCGCGCCGGCTCAAGGCAATGCTTGCCGAGCCACTGCTTGCCCAGCGCGCTAAAAGCGTCGCGCAACAACTCAGAAACGAAGATGGCGTGCGCGAAGCCTGCAATGCGCTCGAGGAGTTATACCGGCACACGCATTAAACTTTTCCTCTGGATCTCGAAATGGGTGGGAATCCACGAATTCCAAGTGGAGACTGAGATATGGGTGCCCCATCCATTCGCGCTCTTTGCGAATGGGTGGGAATCAACGAATTCCAAGTGGAGACTGAGATATGAGTGCCCCATCCATTCGCGCTCTTTGCGAATGGGTGGGAATCCACGAATTCCAAGTAGAGATTGAGATTCGGGTGCCCCATCCATTCGCGCTCTTTGCGAATGGGTGGGAATCCACGAACCTTGATCGGTTTTGTTCTTTGGGAGACGCGGAGGATTTGATCCGTCCCTACGCCTTCGGTCTCCACCTTAGAATCGGCTTCCTCGCCGCCTGCACCTCATCGAGCCGCGAGACGCGCGTCGAATGCGGTGCAGTCTTCACCAACTCCGGCGTCTCGTCCACTTCGCGCGCGATGGCTTGCATCGCATCGATGAACAGGTCCAGCTCCTCCAGCGATTCGCTCTCCGTCGGCTCAATCATCAG
>JBAPYY010000409.1:0-4207 GCA_049284975.1 Occallatibacter sp. | reverse complement strand
CGCAGACTGGCACGGGATTACGAACGGCTCTCCCAAACCCTCGAAGGACTTCATTACCTGGCCTTCGCTATCCTCATGCTCGCCAACTTGACCAGACTGCTCACGCAAAGTTCATAACAGGCTCTAGCGAAAATAAGTTCTGCAAAGTCGCCCGGGCTTCGCTGATCGGCCCACGCGGAATTCTCGGTTTACGGTAACAGCCTGAGGCACGTTTCCAAGTTCGCCCCGGCCCTATCTTGCGGCTCCGGGCGGTTGGTCGGCGGTGGTAACCCTTGCTGGTTCTTCGCCTTGTTTCGTGCAATCTCCCCATGGCCGGTCGTTCGTCCGGAACCCTCAGATTTCCCTGCTGGGCGCTGGATCCACGTCACTATCATCGGCCCAACAACCACACCTATGCCAGAGGGAAGAACCAGTTGAGTAAAGTGAATCCGCGTTTTCGCGGGTTAGCGGGAGATCGCTATCGAAAGGTATTCATCCCATACGTGGTCACCGGGTTCAGCAGCTACCGGCTTGCGCCATTGGGAGGAGGGATTCTCGCCGACACAAACTTCTGCCCGCGCTGCGCTGTCGATACGGCACTAGAGATTTAGCATCAACCGACAACGTGTAAGACTAAGTTAGAGCCGGCCTTCGGGATAGAAAACCAGCGGTCATTTTGTGCCATCTGTTTTGGCCGGATGAATCATCCTTGCTCCGATAATTGTTTATATGAGGGCGGCCTTTGGCCTAGGTGCAAACTTCCGCTGATAGTAAGCCGTGGTGGCAACGATGGCGGGTATGCCAACCGATATGGGTACCAGCCACAGCCACCAGGCTCCATGCAGCAGGGGGCCGATTGTGACGAGTGAGAAAGCGGTCCAGGCAGCAATGTAGCTGCCTATCATTCCCTGCAGATGAGCGTACCACCAGAACATTTTCTCCGCCGGCGGATGCGTGAAGCGCCACATGGATCTGCCTGAAATGCGCATCCCAACGGCTCCGAAGACAATCGCCGGAATGCGCAGGTTCTGAATGAGTTCCGGCCGGATGGCTCCCAGCACAGCGAGCGTTAGGCTGGCTGCGAAGCAGAAGACGGCGGCAACCCAGTCCAGCCCGCGGCCGACCTGAGCACCTTTCCATGCGGCCTTTTGACCGAGCACGCGGTAGCCCGAGAAAGCCGCATAGAAACTGAAGATTGCCACCAGAGCGAGGAAGAGGACTGGTCGATAGGCAGCCATGATGAGTGCCGTAGAGGCGACGACGGTCATGCACCAGAAGTAGATCTTGCCCCACAGGCGATGTGCCTTGCTGCCCTTTGCAGTCACCAGCGCCAGTGGGGCCAGCACAAAGGCTCCGCCACCGGCAGTGATGTGAACTGCCAGAAAAGCGTGCATCCACCACGGATCGTGCATCTGTCACCTCCCAGTGCCCCGTCATCGCCGCGACCGCAAGGTTTCATTACGCGTCCCGCAGTTCTATGGTTCCGTGAAAAACCCGTGGGTCTGAGGCCGGGGATTCCCGGTTATCGAGGGTTGTGGGGCTGTCTCTGAAGTTGCCTGGCGATAACAAGCCTTCGCGCTCATTGATCGATCCTAGGCGTGTGGTCGGTGATGGCGACCTTTGCCAGATCTTTGCCCCCGGCGGCAAAATCTCTCCATCGGCGGTGATCCAGGCGGAACCCTGGATTGCGCCCTCCCCAAGTTTGGGGGAGACTCAAGCGTGGGCCAACCGCCAGGTGCGCGTTACTGAGATTATGGTAAAAATAGGGGGCAGCGCAATCGCGGTATAGCCTGGCGCGGCAAATCCGAAGAATATGCGACCATTCCGGTTCACGATTTGTGCGATTCTCACTGCAATACTGAGCTGCTGCTCTGTCAATGCGCAGTCACCGCAACCCCCGGACATCCGCAGAGTGCTGGACGGAAAGATGCTGCCGGGAGAAGAGGTCGCGGCATTTGAACATAGCGACACGCTTTATCCGATCGCTGAAGTGAAGCGTGGTAATGCTGTGCGCGAACTCCCCGCCGCGGCAGCGCCTCTTCGGAATGTTACCTTTCAGGCCGGAGACGGGCGATACGATTTGTTCGATTACCTGGCCTTGAACCGGGTCGCAGGTTTGCTGGTCCTCAAGGATGGCAAAATAGCGCTGGAAGACTATGAGCTCGGAGCGGGTCCCAATACCCGATGGGCGTCCTTTTCGATGGCAAAGTCAGTAACCTCCACATTGGTTGGTGCGGCACTCGAAAAGGGCTTCATCGCCAGCCTCGACGATCCTGTGACGCGCTATGTTCCGGCCCTTCGCAATAGCGTCTACAACGCAGTAACCATACGCAACGTGCTGGAGATGGCCTCTGGCGCGAGGTGGAACGAAACCTACACCGATCCGAACTCCGACTGCGGCAAGCTCATGGATGCGCAACTGGGACACAAGGCAGGCGCTTCACTGGCTTACATGAAGACTCTCTCCCGAGCGGCTCCCCCCGGTACTATCTGGAACTACAACTCAGGTGAAACGAACGTCGCCGGTGCGGTGGTAGAAGGAGCGACGCACATGAGTCTCGCCGCGTTTCTCTCACAAACGCTCTGGTCGCCCTTGGGAATGGAGCGCGATGCGACGTGGTGGACAGAATCGCCCGGCGGCATGGGCATTGGCGGCGCGGGGATCGGCGCCGTACTCCGCGATTATGGGCGGTTCGGTCTGTTTGTACTGTCGGATGGCGTGATCGATGGCCGCCGGATTGTTCCGCCGGGATGGTTCGAGCAGGCCGGCAGAGCGCAACAAATCGGCGGGATAACCGTCGATTATGGCTATCTCTGGTGGCCAGTGCCCAAAGGAGATCCCATCCACGCAGGCGCGTTCGAAGCGCGCGGCATCTTCGGCCAGCGCCTCTATATCAATCCCTCGCAGAAGCTTGTGATTGTCGTGCTGAGCGCACGGCCAAAACCGACTGGATCAACCGTCCTCGACGATACTGCATTCTTTGCGGCCGTTGCGCGGGCCCTCCAATAAACCTGATGACCCTCTTCTTGCCGAACAAGATTGCGGGGAAGATCTTCTGGCGACTCCAGTAAGCCCTACCACTCATTGACAAAGTTTCGGGCGATCGGTCGCCTACACGTCGACGACCCGGATTCTGGACCAGAGATTCCGAACGAGGTTGCTGTTCGTGAAGGACTAACAGTGACCCGCCCTGCAGAGGTCGGTGACTTTACGGTAGGGGACGACTGTTGCTGGTGGTCAGCTTGGTCTGCGAACGTTATCATTGGAGCGTTCTTCTAGAGTTTGGTCGACGGAAAGGAACTCTATGGATCGCCGAACATTTCTGGCTGCCGCTGCTGCTACCGGATTTGCAAGTGGACTTCATCCACTTCCCTCATTTGCCGGCCCTGAAAAACCAAAGCTGAAACCCATGGCGCTGGGACTTCTCATTAGTCCTTATCGCGCGCGTGAAGCTACCATCAAGCGCGTTCGCGACATGGGGTTCTCGAACTGCTTTCTATCGCTCGATGGCTACATCGGCAAGTTCACGCCCGATGCCGCGAAGCTTATCGGCGATCTGCTGGAAAAATACGAGCTGGTCGCGACGGCGGTTGAAATCGTGGGCCCGGGACCGCTTGTGTGGAACTTTCTTCAGGGCCCTTCCACCATCGGTCTGGTGCCGCCGAAAACGCGCTCTGCCCGCATCGATGCACTCAGGCAGGCTTCGGATTTTGCCAAGCTGCTGGGCATCGGGCAAGTTCAGACGCACTGCGGTTTTATTCCGGAGAATCCGGCCGACGCGCTCTATCCTGATGTGGTTGAGGCCATCCGCAATGTTGCCGCGCACTGCCAGGGCAATGGCCAGTACTTCTTGATGGAGACCGGCCAGGAGACTCCTACCACGATGTCGCGCGCAATTCGAGACGTGAACATACCCAATCTCGGCGTCGGCCTCGACACCGCCAACCTTATCCTCTACGGCAAGGCGAATCCAGTCGATGCTGCTGACATTCTTGGGCCGCACGTGCGCAGCGTTCATGCAAAGGATGGCAAGTGGCCGACAGATCCGAACAATCTCGGCGAAGAGGTGCTTATCGGGCAGGGACTGGTCGATTTCAAGAGAGTATTCACGAAACTGCACAATGTCGGGTATACCGGCGCCATCACAATTGAACGCGAGACGTCGGGTCCGCAGCAGATTGAAGATGTGAAGAACGAAAAGCTCTATCTGCAGCGGATCCTGGATGA
>JBAPYY010000408.1:0-2492 GCA_049284975.1 Occallatibacter sp. | reverse complement strand
TTTGCCTGAGCCAATGTAATCGTAAAACTTGGCAGGGATGTTCAGCCGGTCGTGAGCGATCATTAGCACATAATCAGTTTCACTCATCAGGGCCAGAGCTTCACGTTGCGGCAGGTACCCCTCCAGTGAGACCATGTCGCCCAGTTGCAGGAGAGCTTCGCGGTAGCGAGGCTCATCGATGTGGCCAATGAAGCGGAGGGACAATCTGGATTTCACTTCGGGCGGAAGCGAGTGCAAGGCCTCAATCAGCGCTGTGGGCTCGGTTGCTGCATAGAGCGTGCCAACGTGGGTGACAATGATTTTTCCGTTGGGGCGAGGATTTGCAAACGAAGTGGGGCGGACGATCCTTGTCGCGTCAAAGCCGTTGGGAATGAGCGGAAATTTCCCTGCTGGTTCCTCCGGGTAGCGGGAACGAATCTCACTGCGCGCAGCTTCACTCACTGTAACAACAGCGCTAGCACTTGTTATGGCGTTGGATTCCGCACGAACCGCAAAACCGCGGGCGCGCTCACTGCGGCTGAATTGGAAGCTCCCAAATTCAAATTGGGAGGTGAGCCATTCGTCGCGGAAATCCAAGACGATCGGAAGGCCCGAAAATTCCTTACGAAGCTTTTCCGCCAAAAGGAAGCTGGAAAATGGCGGTCCAGTGATGATGATCAGGTCAATTGCGCGATTTCTGACGATGCGGCGCGCAGCTCGCGTCAGCACAGGTAGCCAGGTCACCTGCGGGTCAGGCAGCAAAAGGTCCTGTAAAATCCTTTTGACAATGTTGGGTTTGCCGGTTTTGGTGGTGCTGTCTGTGTGACTGTCGGGCGGCTTTGAGCCAGTGATCAGCCGCTTGAGGCGCTTCTTGATTCCGAAGGGAAGATCGAGGGTGATGGTGCGATGTATGTTAACCTCGGCGGGGATATCGCGGAGAAGCGAGAGATCGACGCCAACGGAAGATGGATTGCGAGTGGTAAGCACGTCGAGGCGAATTTCCTCGGCGGGGAAATAGCGCGCCAGGCTTGCGGCCCGCAGAACTCCAACGCCCCCGGCAGGCGGAAATGTGTAGGCAACCAGTAGAACATTCAGGGGACTCATTGTGTGACTTCCCTTCTAGTTCTTCGGTCGCGTACAGAAGGCACAATGCGACCCTGCCTTGGATTTTACCTGAACTTTAACAGCGCCTCATGCCTGTCTGGTTTGTGCGAGCAACCTTTGCAACAGCTGCGAAACTGGTTGAATGACGGGATTGCGCGATAGAATAGAGGCTATGCGACAGTGCATTTGCGGTGAAATACGGACATCGGTGCTCGGGTTCGGCTGCGAATCAGTGCTGGGGCGCGTGGGCCGTAATGACTCGCTGCGCGCAATGAACATTGCCTGGGACCAGGGGATCACTCTATTCGATACGGCCCGGAGCTACGGATTTGGTGAGGCAGAGGCAGTGCTGGGCGAGTTCCTTCGCGGAAAACGCGTGCAGGCCACCGTTGCTACGAAATTTGGCATCGATCCACAGAAACAGGACAAGTTGAGGAGTGTTGCAGTCCGCGCTGCCCGAATGGTGCCGGGACTGGGCAACCTCTTCGGCCCGGCTGCCGACCCTGACCCAAGCGATGACCGCGAAGTCATCCGCGGGGAGTTCACCGTGGAAGGGTTGCGAGCGTCGCTCGAATGCAGCTTGCGGCAACTCCAGACCGATTACGTCGATGTGCTTTTTCTTCATAACGCCACCTCAGAATCCCTGCGCCAGGAAGACCTGATGGGTGCGCTCGATGCGTTGGTTCAAGCTGGCAAGGTGCGGCGTGTTGGCCTTTATGCCGACGTGGCCGTAGTCGCAGAGGGCATCGGCGTTGGACCGACGACGCTAACAGCGATGCAGTTTGGCGCCAATCTTTTCGATCCCGTGGTAACCGCAATTCCGCGGCACAACAGGCGCGGGCTTTTTCTGATAGCCAACCATCCATTCGGCGATGAGCAGCGCGTCACGCGAGTGCAGGCGACCCTCGACGCAATCTCTTCCGATGAGACTACATCAGTCGAACTCCGCGAAAAGCTGCACGAGTCGGACTGGGAAACCATAAATGAAGCTATCTTCGGAGCGGCATTGAACGGCACTGGCATTCATGCTCTGGTACTTTCAATGATTCAACCGGACCACCTGCGCACGAATGCCCGCGCGATTGAAAGCGACCGCTTTACGATCGAAGAGCTGGCGCTGATACGCGAGCGCTTGCTATCCTATCCCACTGTTGAGTCAGGCGTGTAATTGTCTGATGACAGAGCTGCAAGCTCAGAGTTAGCAGGCACGACGACATCAGGCTCGATAAGTCTCAACAACTCCGGACGGCGTCGTGAGATTGCGGCCATGAATCAGCGCATCGGCAGCCTGGTACATTTGCCAGGCCGTGGCCCAGTGTATCTCGATGCCTCTACGGCCGGCTTCTTCAGCCATCCAATTGAATAGATTGCCAAGGCCTCGGTTAAGCAACGGCTCGAGATTCATCTCC
>JBAPYY010000407.1:0-2231 GCA_049284975.1 Occallatibacter sp. | reverse complement strand
CCAGGAAGCAGGTAGTTTGCATCGTTCAGATGCGAGTCTCCCCGGATCAATTCCTCACTTGCTCGGTCACTGCTTCGGGGCCTTTGCGACGCCCGGCGGCAAGCTCGCTCTTCTGCTTTGCTATCGCACCCTACGGGTTACGGTTTCCATCTGCGATGGACCCTCCGTAAATGCAGAGCTTCGGCCTTGGGAGTCGCGCCCACTCGCATAGCTTCGCCAGGTGTGACCCGAGCAGATCGGGAATTCAAATCAGGAGACTCAAAATGTTTCTGAATCGTGCAACTCTCATTGGCTACCTGGGCGGCGACGCCGAAGTCCGCACCGGCAAGAACAACCAGAAATTCACCACTTTCTCCATCGCCACCAAGACCTCTTACAAGGACAAAGAGTCCGGCGAATACGTCTCGCACACCGAATGGCATCGCTGCATCGTCTTCGGCAAGTTCGGCGAGTTCGCGGCCACGCTCAAGAAGGGCGCGCACTTGCAGGTCGAGGGCGAGATTCGCCACACCGAGTACACGCCCAAGAAGGCGAAGAAGCCGGTGCGTACCGACAACATTCGCGTCGGCTCCATCCTAAAGCTCGACCGCGCGGAAAAGGCCGCCACGGAAGAGCAGGAAGTCGAACAGGAGATTCCCTCCGAAGAAGTGGCCGAATAGGCCGCTTCCCTTTCACAGTGGAAGCCCGGCGTATGCCGGGCTTTCCTACTGACAACGGCCCGTGGAATCGCGTTCTTGAGAGGTCAACAGATGAATCAAGTCGCTACTAACTTCCTCACCCGCAGTTTCGCTTCCAGCGAAACGATTGCGCTCTTGCTGCGCCGGGAGGATGCGCCCCGGCCACAGCAGCGTGTGGTCACGCTCGAACAAGTTCTCGCGCCTCGCTATATGGCCTGGCTCACCTTTGAGAACGACAACGGCGCGAACATCTATGTCTCCGCCAATCCACTTCGTCCCGGCAGCCGCAAACGCACCAAGGAGTGCATTGCATCCGTCCGTCACATCTATATAGATATTGACGAGGGCGGCGACGCCCGGCTCGCTGCGCTGCGGGCGTCGGATCGAGTGCCAGTGCCCACGACCATTCTCTCGACTTCGCCCGGCAAATATCAGGCGCTCTGGCGTGTTGCTGGCTTCGACTTCGAGAACCAGGAACAGACGCTCAAACTGCTCGCCATTGCCTTCGGCGGCGATCCCGCTTGCACGGACCGGAACCGTGTGCTGCGCGTCCCCGGTTTCTACAACCGGAAGTATTCTCCCGCGCATCGTGTCGCGGTCGAATACCCTGCGGATGCGATCTATGGTCCCGAAGATTTCCGGCTTGATAACGTCACAGGCTCTTCCTTGCTACCGCTACGCGGGAACGCACGGAAATCGCCGGCACAAAAGCACTCTCTTTCGGAGAACGATTGGGCTTGGGTTTGCGCTCAACTTACCCACGGCCGGGACGCCGCGAAGCTGACACATGAATTGATAGTTCGCCGCTCCGATAAACCTGATCCTCTCTACTATGCCCAACGCACCGTCGATGTAGCCTCAGCCTGCCTTTGGCTTGGCAGCGGCATTCCCATCGACGACGTAATCACCATGCTCGAAGTTCGCCGCCGCTTCGAGATTCCCCCCGCACTTTGCACTGCTCGTGCGCGGGAGATTGCGGCCACTGCTCAACGCATGATTACCCGTCGAAAGACGGCCTGATTCCACACGCCAAGGAGAACCGATATGCCACTGCTTGAAGTCACCCAAACCCGCTACGTTAGCGCCTCAATTCGGTTGACGGATTCAACCGCATTGCAACTCGATCAGTACGCCGCATTCATCCATGCTTCAGCGGATGAAGTCATGGAGCAGGCGCTCGCTTATGTCTTCTCGAAAGACCGCGACTTCCAGGAGTTTCTTCGCACATCGGAAGCCCAACGGATCACGCCGACATTGCGCGTGCGTCGCGTTCAAGCCTCCGATGCGGTTGAGCATTCCGCGAAGAAGCCTGTTTCCGCGGCTTCTTCCGTTGCCTCAACACCAGCAATTGCGGCGGGATCGAAGGCATGATCCCGCGCCTACAAGGATGGCAAAGCCACTACGGTGCTACGCACCGGAAGAATTTGGTCGCGGTAGGGATACGGCTTTCGCCGTACCCCCCGCACAGATCCGGACAGGCGGATTTCCCGCATCCGGCTCTTGCCTCAGGTGATGACGCGCAGACGGCGCGAGGGATAAGGATGGCAGATATGG
>JBAPYY010000406.1:0-2628 GCA_049284975.1 Occallatibacter sp. | reverse complement strand
CTGGCCGTTGACAAGAACAATGCGCCCCGTCACGTTGGCGATCACTATCGCGTCCGGCGTCGATTCCAATAAATCACGAAACTTTGCCTCGATCAGTTTTGAGTGACGCAGCGATTTCAGGTGAGTTATATCCCTTTGCTGTGTCAGGAGGCACTGGAACGCGCCCTCCGCATCGCGGATTGATTTGGTGGACACATCCACGTAGAGCAGCGACCCATCTCGTCTGCGACGAATTGACTCGTAGATCACAACGTCTGAAGTGAGAGCCTCTTCACGGAAGTGGAGATCTTCCTTCGCGCAATCGTCCGGCACCACCAATTCAAGAAAAGAACGGCCGATGGCTTCAGCGCCGGCGTATCCGAACATAGCTTGTGCGCCCTTGTTCCAGTAAACGACGACCCCTTCTTTCGTTGTCCCGACAACGGCGTCAGATGTTTCGTCCGCGAGGGTGGTTATAATGTCTGCCTTCATAGAAGAAGCCTACCCGCATGCAGCGCTGAATTGTTGCATAGCTGCAATTCACATTTGTTCTCTTGGGGATGCGCACAACCCCGCTAGCGCTGCGATGATATGCAGACGGTACGACGAAAACATGGCTTTGGAAGGCGATCCGTATCAGATGCGCCTTCGCGCACATTTTTCTTTTGGGGAATACCGAAAGCTCCTGAGGAGCGAACATTGCGAGAGCATTCTTCCGAGTCACCAAGGCGATCTCAGACCCCGAAACGCAGGGTGCGTAGATCACCTTCATAGCTTGATTCCAAGCCGTGCGAAGATCTTCGGAAATCGATCAAGAACCAAGCGATCATAAGCTCAGACGCTTAGGGTGTCAAGCGCAGCTCTCCTATTGCGGCCCGAGCCGGAACACTCTTTTCGACACCTGACTTAGTGCTGGAACGACAGTCTCCGACTTTTTTATTTTTTAGTTTCTAAGGTATGTTCTTTGTGCCCACTGTGAAGTTGCAAGAGCCTTTGAACTTCTGAACGCTTTAGGGTTCGCTGTTCGAAATTGAAAAGGGCTGAGCATATCAGGTTCCAAAAAGTGAATGTGGGCCTGCAAGCCTTGAGCATCTTCTTGAACTGAACAAATTGTCCAACCCGCCAAATGAAGGCTCCGATTTCCTTGCTGTATTCTTTGTACTTTGACGCCACGTGCGAGGTTGGACTTAAGTCATTTAGAATCTGGCGAGGACAACAGGGCTAGTTCCTGCGGCCTCTGCCGTGACAAAATTATTACAAATAGTAACGCATTGATTCTACAATGCACTGACGCGCTGAAAGCACTCATCTTTAAGGCTTCAGTACCCTGAAAGAGACACATGGCAATGGCCGCGATATATATTGATACGCGGAGGTGCAGATGCCGCGCGGATCTGACCACAGGTGAAAACCGGACATGAGAATTTGCCAGCTGTTTATTTCGCCGGGACATAATTTCCTGGGCCACAATGGGCTACCGCCGGGAGAGTATCCGCTGGTGGAGAAGATGGAGCTGTCTTGCGTAGCTGGACGCGGGATTGAAGGCGACCGCTTCTTTGACTACAAAGAGAACTATAAGGGGCAGATCACGTTCTTTTCTTCCGAGGTCTTTGCGGAGATTTGCATCCAGCTTGGAGCAACAGGCAAATCCCCCGGTGTTACTCGACGAAATGTGATAACCGCAAATGTGGACTTGAACTCATTGGTGGGAATCGAGTTCGATATCCAAGGTGTGCGCTTTTCAGGAGTTGCTGAATGCAGCCCCTGCCATTGGATGGATTGGACAATTGCGCCCGGCGCAGAGAAGTTACTGCAAGGACGCGGCGGCCTGAGGGCGCGGATTCTCACCGATGGAATTCTTCGCGCGGAGAGATGAACGCTTCATCAATGATCGAGGGCGTGAGTCCGGCATGGTTAGGACGTTGACGGCCGTTCTATTTGCGGGCGGAGAATCGCGACGCATGGGCGCGGACAAGGCCACCTTAATTATCGACGGAGAGCCCTTGTGGTTGAGGCAGCTAAATACATTGCGGAACCTCAGCCCCGATGAATTGCTGATTTCCGCACGAGTACGGCCGGCGTGGGCTCCCGCCGACATTGAGGTTGTGCTGGACGAGCCGCCATCACAAGGTCCGCTGAGCGGGCTTACGGCCGCGCTGAGACGAATGCGGTCGACACATCTTCTCGCTTTGGCGATTGATTTACCTGAGATGACGACTGGACATCTGTCGGAACTTCGGCAACTTGCGCGCTTGGGAGTTGGGGTGATCCCGCAGTGGGGCGGAAATTTCGAGCCGCTGGCTGCGATCTATCCTGCAACAGCGGTATCGATTGCTGAGAGCGCGCTTGCAATGGGGCATTTATCTTTGCAGTCTTTGATTGAGAATCTGCTGGGGCGACAGATGGCCTGCATTTATTCCATGAGCAACGATGAGCGGCACTTCTACCGCAACATCAATTCGCAAGATGACTTGAACCAATTGATCGACGCCAACGGTTGAACCCCACCACACGGAGCCCGGATGAAAGCGCCAGAGCGAAGCATCGAGCTGACACGGGTCACGGAATGGGAAGACGGGCGAGTCCGCTCGCTCCATGACTCACTCGCAGCCGAGGAGCCGCTGGAAATTCGGGTCGACGGCCTGCCGC
>JBAPYY010000405.1:0-2891 GCA_049284975.1 Occallatibacter sp. | reverse complement strand
AGGGAACGGTGCATGAAGGGTGAGAGCAAGACCTTTTCTCTTACGGACGCGCTGACGACTTGGTACGCCTTTCTTCGCGTTCGTTCATCGGAGCTCTGTGACCGTGCGGGCCGCAGAATCGCGGATTTTCTTAATAGCCTGTCAAGACCCCAACGCATTGTTCTTAAGGCGACATTGACGGCCTGCCTTGCCTTGCTCCTTGTCTATTCGTGGACCCATTCAGGGCCACCCGAGTACCTCCCGAGCGGCAAGCGGATAGTTCCTGCGACTCTACCTTTGGGTGCGGCCCTTTTCGCCTGCCTTGTTTCCCTGCTGTTGGAGTTGGGCGGCAAGAAATGATGGGTGTCTCGCTCGAAGACTGCGTCCAAAGAAGATCATAGATATTAAGGAAGCCATCGCCTTCAATTGGTTCCGAGCGGACGGTTGCCGAGCCGTCAGTTACTCCATTATTGAGGCTAAAGGGACCCTCTGCACTGGGCGGCAGATTGGCAACTTGTCGGGACCAGCCCAGGTGGCGGCAAATAGGGTTATTTACCAATGCCCGCACATGGGATGAATTCGTGGAAGAGGCTTCCCTCAGGGGCTAAAGCCCAGCTCGCATTGGTCCGTTTACGGCACGACTGAAGTCGTGCCCTTTCAAAACATGAACGACCATCTATGTGGTGGACACCACTAGGTGGTCGGAGCAAACGGCCATTGGCCGAGACGGCGGGCGCGGATGAGGTAAATCAGCGTGCCTGAGACGGCGATGGCGGCGGCTACCGCGAGTTCAACCAGGGCGTGGCCGCGATTGACCAGCATGAAGACGAATCCCGCAAGAGCGATGAGCGGCGGCAGCGGATAAAGCGGAATGCGGAAGGGCCGCTCCAATCCTGGTCTCTGGATGCGAAGCAGCATTACTCCCACTTGCTGCGGCAGGAATTGCAGCAGGATTCGAGTAATGACCAGCATGGTGATGACCTGCACCAGCGAGAAAAAACAGAAGGCCATGGCGACCAGTCCCAAAGCGACAAGGGAGCGGTGGGGAATGTTGTGGCGCGGATGGACTGCGGCGAGATAGCGGAAGTAGTTGCCGTCGCGGGCGGCTGCGTAAGGCACGCGCGAGTAGCCGAGCAGAAGCGAGAAGACCGAAGCGAAAGCTGTCCAGACGATGAGCGCTGCCATGAGGCGGCCGGCCAGGCTGCCAAAGGCGGAGGTTGCGATGTCGGCCACCAGTTGCACGCGGACAGAAGCGCCAGCGGCAACGTGCGATGCGGCGTCGCGCCCAAAATCGCGCATCGCAGGCAGCGCGGCCAGATTCATCAGCACGTAAAACGCCGAGACGAAAAGCACCGAGAGCAGAATGGCGCGCGGAATGGTGCGCTCGGGCCGTCGCACTTCGCCGCCCAAAAAGCAGATGTTGTAATAGCCCCAATAACAATAAGTGGTAAGCAGCGTAGCCTGCGCAAGGCCGCCCAACGCTGAGGGTAGCGTGAGTGCAGGCGAGACCGGCATACTCCAGCCGCCGGTGGCTGCGGCGTGGTAAAAGCCGGAGATGATGACTCCAGCAATGGCGGCGAGAACTCCGGCAAAGAGCACCCATGCGAGGCGCGTGATGGACGAGAGATTGCGATAGAGCAGCGCGGTAACGAGCAGGCAGGCAGCGGCTGCGGCGAAGTTGGTGTAGTGGAGCGCGGGCCAGGCAGCAAAGGGCGCGCTGTCGAGCCCCGGCCAGAACCAGGCCAAAAAACTTGACAGACCGATGCAGCCGGACGCGATGGACAAGGGCGCGGTGAAACTCACCTGCCAGACGTAGAGAAAACTGAGCCAATTGCCGGCGCGATTGGGGCCGTAGATCTCGCGCAAAAAAGCGTAAGAGCCACCGGCGCGCGGAAAGGCCGCGCCGAGCTCAGCCCACACCAGACCGTCGGCCACGGCGATGGCCGCGCCGAGCACCCATGCCCATACCGAGAGACGGTAGCCTGCGGCGACGATCACCAGCGGAAGCGTGATGAACGGACCGACGCCGATCATTTCAAGCATGTTGAAAGCTACGGCCGAACGCAGGCCGATGCGGCGCTGGAGGGTGCTGGCGGAGATGGAGTTGGGCAAATTCATGAGGCTGATGCGCTCCTGGATTGTACACTGACGGGAGATATGATTCGATTCGAGAACGTTCAACGAGCGGCGACGTGTGCGGTCCTTGCGGGGCTGATGGTGACAGGAGCGCAGCGCGCGGCGGCGCAAGAGAAGGCGCAGCAATCGGCGCCGGCCGGTGGCGCTTATGCGGCGATTCCTCTGCCCGAACCTAACGAGATTGCCTTGCCCTTGCCTGAGGATCGCGGCTGCGCGGCTCTGGAACAATCGCTGCGGCGGATGGGAACCACCGCCAGCGTGATGATGATTGTGGCGCATCCGGACGATGAGGACGGAGCGCTGCTGACTTATTTGAGCCGCGGGCTGGGCGCGCGCGCTACGCTGCTGACGCTGAATCGCGGCGAAGGTGGGCAGAACGCCATGTCAGCCGACGCGTACGATGCGTTGGGAATCATCCGCACGAATGAGTTGCTGAAGGCCGACGAATATTACGGTGCAAAACAGCTCTGGGGCACGGAAGTGGACTTCGGATTCTCCAAAACTCAGGAGCAATCGTTCGAGCGCTGGGGACATGACCGCGTGCTCTACGACGCTGTGCTGGCGGTGCGACGCGAACGGCCGCAGGTAATTGTCTCCACTTTTGTTGGCGGCATCACCGACGGCCACGGGCAACACCAGGTCTCCGGCGAGATTGCGCAGGAGGTTTTCAAAGCGGCCGGTGACCCCAAGGTTTTTCCGGAGCAATTGAAAAATGGATTGCAGCCCTGGCATCCTCTGGCTGTTTATTCGATGGTTCCGTTTGCGCCGATCAAAGA
>JBAPYY010000404.1:0-2944 GCA_049284975.1 Occallatibacter sp. | reverse complement strand
TCCTCATCGTTCACATCGCTCGGATACCCGGTCCGATACTCCTTCTGCATGCGCCCATGCTGCCAGATAGCTGGCACCGATCATAACTTTTTCATTCCACGGGAATAAAGTTCATAACAGGCTCTAGTATTCTTCTGGCATGAAAACTTTATTTCGCGCGCTTCTGTATTTCTCGCTGATCACGTGGCTCGGCGCGGAGATCTTTTTCCCCGTGGTGGCCGCTGTCACCTTTGAAACGCTGCGGCCAGACACGCATACGGCAGGAATGATCGTTGGCAGCCTGCTGCGCATATTGCACGGCATGGGGCTGGTATCGGCGATGGTAGCGCTCGGGTTGCTGGCGCTGGGCGGGGCATGGAACATTTACAAACCGCGAACGGTGCTCGTGCCAATGGCTCTGTTGGTGCTGGCCGTCGGTTTCACAATCTACTCGCAGTTCAGCATTATTCCTGCGATGGAGCGAGATCGGATCAATGCTGGAGGAGCGATCGATGCGGCCGCTGCCGCCGACCTAAGCCGCATGGACTTCGAAAAGCTGCATCGCCGCAGCGTAAATGTGGAGGGCGCAATTCTGCTGCTGGGATTGGCAACGGTGGTCTTCGTGGCGCGCGCGGAAAACGTCAGGGTCTGAACATAGGTTAAGCAATCCTGCGGTATGAACCGTTGGTCGGGCACCACGATTCTTTGTAAGGCAAGAGCCCGTGAGTCTTTAACATTTGTCGCATATATTCCGTGTTAGCTTTCTAGCTTAAGAGAGGCTTTCATGCCGCCAGCAGACGTAATTTCGACCTCGGCTGCCATCCCGGTGAACGCACCTTCACAGGTACAAGAGCGCATGGCGGCAGGTCGGATTTCATGGATAGGCCCGCTGCTGCTGGTGTCGGCGCGCTCGGTCCTGTGGCTTACATTGCAATCTCTGCTGGCGCTGGTGTTTCTTGCCCTGCACCGCCCCCATCCAATGCAGACGGCCGGCCAGTGGTGGCCTGTTTACGCTAACTTCGGCGACCTCGGCTGCCTCCTCGGCATGAAGTATTTCACGCACAAGGAAGGCATCCGTCTCCGCGATCTCATCGGCCCGATCCGCCTGCGATGGGGACGCGACCTGTGGCTCGGACTTGGAATTCTGGTCCTCGCGTATCCGTGCGCCATGGTTGGCAGTTATCTTGCGCAGGTGCTCGTGTACGGCTCCGCGGCCAACACACCTATGGCGTTCATCCTGCAAGCTCACGCCCTGCCCTTCTGGGCCACGGTGTACAGCTTGACCGTGTGGTGGGTGATTCAATCGGCCACCGAAGAGATGACCTACCAGGGATATGTGCTGCCACGGCTGGAGGCGCTCACCAGGCGAACCTGGATTGCTTTCTCGATCGTCTTGTTCTGGTTTTCCGCGCAACACTGCATGTTGCCCTTCGTTCCCGATTGGCGATACCTGGCCTATCGCTCTCTCATGATGGTTCCTATCCTCCTGTTTTGCATGGCGGTTTATCTGCGCATTCGCCGCCTGTCGCCGCTCATTATTGGGCATTGGCCCATGGACATTGCGGTTGCGATCATGACCGGCACCAGCCTTGGGGCCGCATGGACGGGCGGCGTCCACTGACACCTGTTCCCTGAGTCCTGACCTCTGCTCCTGTATCATCGAAGAGGTCCTCGCGTGCGCGTTTCATTCTGCCGGGACCCCCAATGGGAAAAATATGAAGACTGGCATTATCGGCCTGCCGCAGGTGGGCAAGACATCGCTGTTCAAGATTCTGACCAAGGCGAGGCTGGAAGAGCGCGGCCACTCGCGCCAGGAACACATCGGCGTGGCGCGTGTGCCAGACGAGCGGCTTGACAAGCTGTCAGAGCTCTACTCGCCCAAAAAGACGACTTACGCCAGCGTCGAATTTGTCGACGTGGCGGCTATCGGGCAGGAGGCGCTGAAGGAGACCGCGTTTCTCGCCAGCCTGCGCCAGGTGGACGCGCTGATTCACGTGCTGCGCGCCTTCGAGGACGATGCGATTCCGCACGTTGGCCCCATCGATCCGTCGCGCGACATCAAGAATGTCGAATTCGACCTGATGATCAGCGACTTGACGCAAGTGGAAAAGCGGCTGGAGCGAGTGGAAAAAGACCTGAAGAAGCAGCGCACCAACGATCTGGAGCACGAGCACGCGCTGCTGGTGCGGTCGAAAGCGGCTCTGGAGAAGGAACTGCCACTGCGCGAGCTGGAGATGACGCCCGAGGAAAAGAAGCTCATCCGTGGTTTCATGTTTTTGTCGCAGAAACCAATTCTCTATGTGCTGAATATTGGCGAGAGCACCACGCTGGGCGACGACCTGGAAGCAGCGGTGAACCGCTTCAAGCTGGACGAGGTTGCGCACCGGCCGAACGCCGGAGCGACGGCCATCTGCGGTAAGGTCGAGGCCGAGTTGGCGGAGATGGACGACGAAGAGGCGGCGGAATTTCTTGGAAGCTACGGGCTGCGCGAGAGCGGACTGGTGCGGCTGATTCGCAAGAGCTATGAGCTACAGGGATTGATCAGCTTTTTCACTGCCGGTGAGGATGAGTGCCGCGCATGGACCATTCCGGTTGGCTCGAAGGCGCCGCAGGGAGCCGGAGCGATTCACTCCGATCTGGAACATCACTTCATCCGCGCCGAGACCATTCGCTGGGATGCGCTGCTGGAGGCCGGCTCCGAAGCCGCGGCACGTGCCAAAGGAACTCTGCGCCTGGAAGGCAAGGAGTACGTGGTGCAGGATGGCGATGTGATGCATATCCGGCACAGCGGGTAAAGGACCAATGCTGAAAATTTCTTTGATTCTGGGCGCGATTGCCGCGCTGGCCGATGTGGCCGGCGGGCTCGTGCTGGTGCGCGCCAAGGGCGTGGAACGCTACCTGCGCTACTTTGTCGCGCTCGGCGCGGGTTTTCTGATGGCTACGGCACTGATTGAAATGATGCCGG
>JBAPYY010000403.1:0-10487 GCA_049284975.1 Occallatibacter sp. | reverse complement strand
GCTGCGACTCTTATCAGCCATTTACCCAACGAACAATCCCCATCTACCAGATAGCGCGGAGTATACCATGCGGAGTTTACTTACCCTTCGCAATTACAATGGGAGGGCAAACCAGATTCCCCTTGAGGAGTAATACACCGTGGCGCAACGCACCTTCAGCATCGTCAAGCCGGACGCGGTCCGGAAAGGTTATACCGGAGCCATCCTGACCGAAATTGATAAGGCTGGTTTTCAGATAGTGGCCATCAAGAAGCAGGCCATTTCAAAAGAGCAGGCCAAGGGATTTTATGCCGTTCACGTTGGCAAGCCGTTCTTCGACGGGCTTTGCGATTTCATGTCTTCGGGGCCGCTGGTCTTGATGGTTCTGGAGAAGGAAAACGCGATTGCGGACTGGCGCAAGCTGATGGGCGCGACCAACCCGGCTAACGCGGAAGAGGGTACGATTCGCAAAAAGTTTGCCGGCTCGATGTCGGAGAATGCCGTACACGGCTCGGACGGGGAAGAGACCGCTGCGTTTGAGATTGGATACTGGTTTGCGGGGTATGAGCTGATTTAGTTTTTTTGGCAGGGAGTGTGGTCGGGATTTGTGGCTTCCCACCCTTGCGGCAAAAAACAAAGACGCCGCAAGGATGGGGCACCTGAACAAACGTGGCAACCGGTTTTTGTGGTTTCCCACCCATTTCGCAAAGAATGCTAAATGGGTGGGGCACGGAAGATTGGTGGGATACTCGGCTATTTGGCGACGTTCGGGGCCGCAGGCTGGGAAGTCAACGCCTTCAGATCGCCGACTAGCTGGTGGATTGTATCCGCCAAAGCTTGGTCGCGGCCTTTTTGCATGTGAGATGTCGAAGTCTTCTCGTTGAGGGTCCACAGTACTATGCTCGTCTTCAGGTCCCTAAGCACCAGATTGAGTTGCGGCGTACTAGAGGAAACTGCGCCTGATTCTTTCGTTCCGCTGACATTCGTGAGTGGGTCAGCAAAACTGATTTCGATGATCAGGTCGGCATCGGCGGGAGCAGCTACTAGTTGATATTGCCCGGAACTCCTGATAGCCGCGTAAAGCTCGTTATAGGGTTGAGCAGGCCCGCCACTCCAAAGTTTCGGATCCAATGCTCCGCCTGCGTTGGAGATGAAGACCCTCTTTGCGGTGAGAATTTGCGAGGGCAGCGGTGCCGCCGGCGCTTGCGCAAGCAGGGCGGAGGATGCGGGCAGCATCATTGCAATTCCAAGAGATGCTACAACTAACTTGACTTTGAACATGATCGCGACCTTTCTGTCTTCCTTAACACGGGATCGCCAAATTCCACTCGGAAATAATCCTTCCCTCGACTATCCATCCCCAAACAGATCGTCGATCTTTTGGCGCAGCGAGGTGACCTCCCGGCGCAACTCCGTGACTGTTGCTTCCAAGTGCGTGATGCGCTCGGTGTGGTTTGCGTCCTGGTCTGAGACTGTCCCAGCCTCGCGGTGGGCAAAGGCTGCCTCGGCAGCGGCGACTGGGAATGACTCGATGCCGCCGGAGAGCAGATGAGCATAGCGGGATTCTTTGGTTCCCGGCTGGCGCGGCAGGATGGCGGCCAAAGGCGGCTCGCGCTCCATCAGCTTTTGCAGCGCGGCAAGGACTTCGCCGATTTCTTCGAAGCGATGTAACCTCTCAGTCCGTCCGCGCAACTCGCCGGGAGTTTGTGGGCCGCGCAGCAGCAGCACGCAGATAAGCGCCGCCTCAGCGCGGCTGAAGTTGAAAGCCTCGCCCAGCCAGTGCTCGTATTTGGTGACTCGCCCGTCAGCGGAGCGCGCGCGGCCGGCCAGGCGCAGGTCTTCCAGGCCATGGAGCGCCTGCTGCACAGCCTCCTCGTCGAGATTCATCACCGGATCGCGGTTGGAGCGCTGATTGCAGGCGTTGATAAGCGCGTTGAGGGAGAGCGGGTAATACTCCGGGGTGGTCACCTCTTTTTCAATGAGCGCGCCCAGGACGCGGGTTTCGGCGGGGGAAAGAACAATCGGCGGCATAGGTCTATTTTGCCATTGATGGGCGGCGTCCCCTTCCCAAAAGCGTGACGGACGAGCATCTTGGTTTGAAAGGGCACGGCTTGAGCCGTGCCGTAGAAGCGTCCGATACCAATCCGGCTTTAGCCGCTGAGGAAATGCAAATGTTGAAGATCGATTTGCTCAGTGGCTGAAGCCCACGATGAGTTTGCTGCATTTGCGGCACGACTAAAGTCGTGCCCTGACACAAAGCCGATTCGTGCAACCAGTTCACTCTTTTCAAATATTTGAAGCTATTCCCTCCGCCGAAGAAAAGCCCCGCTCAAGCTGGGCTTGAACGGGGCGGTATTGCTCAAGGAGAATTGTTACCGTTTGCCCTGGATGGTTTTGGGGTTGCCGCCGGACTTTTTGACGGTGCGTTTGGCGGCAATGGCGAGCATTTCCTTGCCCATGGGGGACTGGTTGACGGCAACCTGCAGAGCCAGGTTGATGAGGTTGCTAGTACCCCAGTAAAGAGCCAGTCCCGACGCGTAATGCAGCAGGAAGAAGCCCATCATCAGCGGCATCATGATGGCCATCATGCGGCGCTGACTGGCGTCCATGCCTGGCGACGGCGTGATGTACTGCGTAAGAAACATCGTCAGGATGACGAGGATGGGCAGGATGTATTTCGGGTCCGACGCAGAGAGGTCGGTGAGCCATAACCAGTGGGCCTGGCGCAATTCGACGGCGTTCTGCAGGACGCGAAAATATGCGAAGAAGAGCGGAATCTGCGGCAGCATGGGAAGGCAACTGCCATACATATTGACGCCCTCGGCCTTGTAGAGCGCCATGGTCTCGGTGTTCATCTCGGCGCGTTTGGGGTCGGTGGCTTTGAGATGGGCATAACGCTTCTTGATTGCTTCGGCCTTGGGCTGAATGCGCATCATCTTCAGCGAAGACTTCATGGCCAAAAAGCGCAGAGGCAGCATGATGACGGTGAAGATGGTGGTGAAGATGATGATGGCCCAGCCCCAGTTGTTAATGCCGGGGCCAAGCATGCGGTCGAGGCCGCGCAGAGTAAGGTAGAGCGGCTTGGCTATGACCCCCAGCCAACTGCCGAACTGGATGAGCGGGTCGAGCGTGGGTCCGGTGAGCTTGCCGTCGGGTCCAGTGGCATGGATGGTCTTGAGCAGGTCAGTTTCTTTGGGACCGGCGAAGAAGCGCAGACGGGTAATTCCGCTGGTGTCGCCCATGGCCAGACCGAGCACGTCAACCGGTTTTTTCTGGCTGTTGGGGTCGCCCGGATCACTTGGCAACTGAATGGTACTGTGAAGCGTGACTACGGATGTGCGCGCGGGCGCGTTGGGCAGGAAAGCCGCAGCAAAGTAGAGATCTGTGATGGCCGCGAAGTCGTAAGGTTGGTCGAGGGTTGCGCCGCTGCTGACTTTCTTGGCGTCAATCGAGTCGTCCTTGCCTTCGAGGGACCACACAAACTTGCCGCTGGCGAATTGCATGGGTTCGGTCTGGTCGCCAAGTCCAGAGGGCCAGGCCAGAAGAGCGCGCACAGGAACGCCGTTACGCTTGACCTCGACTTCGGCTGTAATTACGTAGCTTTGGTCGAAGCGAAAAGTCTTGACCACATCAAGGCCATTGGCAGCGTAGTGGAAGCTGACCGAGCCGGGGGCCTGCAGTTGCCCGGTGGACGCTGATGCGCCGGAGACGGTGACCTGGTAAAGAGCCCAATTCAACTGCTTCGTCAGCTCCGGCTCATACGTGTAGAGCGAAAGCGGAAGTCCGGCGTCGGCTGTTTTCGGATTGACAAGGTCGAGTTGCTGGCCGCCGGGATCGGGATGGTCCTTGTACTGTTTGCCCTTCAGAATCCAACGAGTGACTTGCGCGCCCTGGTTTGTGAAGACGATTTTCAAATTATCGTTTTCGACCGTTGTCTCGGTGACGGAGGAGGCGGCGATGATCGGTGTGACAACCGCCGGAGCCGGTGCAAGCCCCGCGGCCAACTGCGCCGTGGCGGGCTGGCCTGCGGATGCGGCCGGTTGCGCTGACTGCTGCTGGTTTTGGGCCTGACTCTGAGATTGTGCGGGCGCGAGAGTGGCTGGCTGCTTTGGTTTGGAAAAGTATTGAAAGGCTAGAAGGACAACGAGGGCCAGGAGCGTGACCGACATTAGGCCGCGCATATCTCCGCCGCTGCCGCCGCCGTCACCGCCCTGCCCCTGAAGATTGGGATTGCGAAATTCTGCCAATGGATTACGTCCTGTCGTTTACGGGCATGCCGTTAGGCCGCCCTTTCTATGGTAATGGTTTGTTGTGCAAATGGCGTGAAATCGGAGCCGGAGGCACCTGGTCAAGGCCGCCGCGGGCGAAGGGGTTGCAGCGCAGGAGCCTCCAGGATGCGAGCAAAACCCCGCGCAAGGGTCCGTGGATGGCAATAGCCGTCGAGGCGTACTCAGAACACGTAGGAACGTAACGGCAGCCGCCGGGCTTGAGCGAGTGGATGGCCGGAGAGAGCCAGCGGCGATAGAAGTCGAGCATGGCGAGCATTGTGCGAGTGACCACCTGCGGTGGGGCCAGCGGCTCGCTATTCGCTCGCATGGGTCTTGTCGCCCCAAGCAGCGTCACTGCACGCGATGGGGCCGGCGTTATGCCGTGCAGGCTGTTTTCGGGTTGCCCTGCTTCAGAATCCATCGGAGTCATTGAGCCACCTGCGCCGGGGCCATGCGCGCAGCTTCTGTCTTTGCCTGCTGAAGAATACGCACAATCTCCGCTTCAAGTTTCGTAAATTCGATGGTGAGCACGGAGCGGCGAGGATGGAGGATCAGGTCGCAGGCTGGGGGCAGCAGGTCGATGTGGCGGCGCAGGGCTTCTTTCATGCGGCGCTTGATGCGGTTGCGCTCATGGGATTTCCCGATGACTTTGCCGGCTGTTAGGCCGACGCGCGGGCCGCTCGGCGACGGAACTGTGGGGAATGCAGGAATCTGCGGGGCCAGAAACCAGCTCATGGAAGAGGACTGGCGTTTACGGCTGGCCGCATAAGCGCGCTGATAGTCAGCGTGCTTGCACAGACGCGCCCCGACAAGCGACTGCCTGGGAGAGCGGCGCTGGTCAAGCTGGGAATTGATGGTCATGGCAACGGCGTGGAAGGAGTTGGCCGGAACCGCATGGATGCGCGACCCGTTCCGGCTCCAGCAACTGGTGTGGGCAACTGGCGAGGGTTAGTCGCGGAAGCCGGCGCTGACGGACACGCGCTTGCGACCGATTGCGCGGCGGCGGCTGAGAACGGCTGCGCCAGCCTTGGTCTTCATACGCGCGCGGAAGCCGTGGGTTTTCACGCGCTTGCGGCGGTTGGGTTGAAATGTGCGCTTGGGCATGAAAATGCGCTCCTGTTTCCTAAAGAAAATCTGCGCCTTAACGGCAAGTTCTAAGTATACCTGAGGATGGCAAAGGAATCCAGCGGGGGCTCGAATGGTGGTGGTTCAGTATGAATAAGCCCACCATCAGGGGCTGAAGCCCCCATCGATGTTTTCGAGATTGATGTACGGGCTGAAGCCCGCACCCTTCAGCTGAAGCAATGCCCTTTAAAAGCAATGAGTTTTTCCGCAAGCTGTGATGGTACGCTTCATTTGAAACCCGCGGGCGTCGAAAGGACTCGCCGTCGCTGGGCAAATCGGTGAGCCACATCACAAGAGCAGCAGAATGCGCGTATGCGGATTTTTCTACCGCTATGCGTTACCCTGAAGAAAAGAGCGGCGAGAACGAGTTGTCTTTGGCCGTATACTAGCAATGAAAACCCTCTGAATCAGCCACTGCAAGTGAGTCTTGGACATGGTTACGTCTTACACTCTAGTAACCTAAGCCGTTTGTTTCACCAACGATGGTGCAACTGAAGAAGACGACTCAAAAGTTATGTGAAAGATTGATTGCAGCGAGGCTAAGATGTGCTAATCTTGGGACCGTTCTATGTAATTCTCCCGCGTCCCACGGAACAAGTTTCAACAGGTTCCGAAACCAATCTCCGGAGCCTACCAGCGGCAAGTTCGGATGCAAGGCTAAGGCCTTGCGCCAAGAGAGAACCGTTGCCAAAGATCGATGGATGAACCAGCCTGTCCACGAACAGGCAGCAGAAACAAGGATCGGTAAGATGGCATTTTCAGTTTCGCCGGCGACGGCGCTCAACCCCTGGCTTCAGATTCTCGCGGCTTTAGAGATGAAGGTGATTCGCCAGTCTTTTGAGACTTGGCTAAAGCCTTCCCGATATAGCCACGTTGTGAATCGCACGCTTTATGTGCGAGTGCCCTCTCCTCAGTTCCAAAACCTGGGAGAAAGATACGGAGACCTGATTCAGGAAGCCATTGAGCAGCAGGGCCTGGAGCTTGACGACGTCTGTTTCGTGACCGCCGAGGAGGACCCCTCGATTCCGCCGCAGCGCAAGGACGGCGGCTTCGGCCCGGTCCCCGCGCATGCGCCCACAGCTCCGGCACAGCCGCAGCGCACGCCTGAACAGGCACGCTTCGACTGGTCTACTGCTGCGCAACTGAATCAGCGCTATACATTCGACGCGTTCGTTATCGGCAACGGCAACCAGTTTGCCCGCGCAGCTTCGTTGGCGGTGGCAGAGCGGCCCTCGAAGGCCTACAATCCGCTGTTTCTGTATGGCGGTGTGGGCATGGGCAAGACGCACCTGATGCATGCCATTGGCCACGAGGTGAAGCGCCGCCAGCCGACAGCCAGCATCTGCTACGTCTCCGCGGAAAAATTTACCAACGAGATGATCACCTCGCTGCGCAACGACCGCATGACGAGCTTCCGCGACCGTTTCCGCTCAGTGGATGTGTTGCTGATTGACGACATCCAGTTCATCGCGCAGAAAGAGCGCACACAGGAGGAGTTCTTCCACACCTTCAACGCGCTGCACGAGAGCATGAAGCAGATTGTGATTGCCTCGGATCGTCCGCCGAAGGAACTGGCGGAGATTGAGGACCGTCTTCGGTCGCGCTTCGAGTGGGGCCTGATTGCCGACATTCAACCGCCGGATCTGGAAACCAAAGTCGCCATCCTCCAGAAAAAGGCGGAGAGCGAACAGGTGCAGTTGCCCACCGATGTGGCGCTGTTTGTGGCCTCCAACGTGCGCACCAACGTACGCGAGCTGGAAGGCGCCATGACGCGGCTGATCGCCTGGTGCCAGATGAATCGCATGGAGATTACGCTGTCTTCGACGCAGCAGTGCCTGAAGCAGTTCATCGACATGCAGGTGCGCAAAATCACCATCGAGGCCATTCAGCGCGCGGTCAGCGAGAACTTTGGCATGAGAGTCGTTGACCTGAAGCAGAAGAACAACTCGCGCAACGTGGTGGTGCCTCGGCAAATTGCTATGTACCTGGCCAAGCAGATGACCGAGGCGAGCTTGCCGGAGATTGGCCGCCAGTTCGGCAACAAGCACCACACTACGGTGATGCACTCGATAGCCAAAATCGACGAGCAGCGCCGCGCGGACAAGGACCTGCACCGCACGCTGAACAAGCTTCAGGAGCAGTTGAACGCGTAACCACCTGCGGTGGGGCAGACCGCGCTCGACAAATCCTACTCAGAATAAATAAGAAGCAATCCCAGGTCCGAGAATCCGGACCTGGGGCACCCAGCACCCGGCGAGTAAGCGAAAACCAAAAACCCACGTCGCGATTTGCGGCGCGGGCTTCTTTCTGCTTAGAACTGAGTAAGGCTCAGGACATTTTTGTCGGGATCGTGGAACCATGCGACGCGGGCTCCGCCGGGCGCGGTCCAAATGGCGTCCAGACTGGCGTCGTTGATGCCCGGATAGCGCAGGAAGACGACACCAGCCGCGGTGAGTTGCTCGACGGTGCGTTCGATGGAATCCACTTCCCAGCCAAGCACGGTGTGCGGCGCGGGATGGTGCTCGCCTACAGGGGTCACGCGGAGCATGGTTCCGTTGGCGTCGAAGACAAGAGCGAAGGGCTTTTCGTCCTCCACGAGACGGAGGCCCAGCACATCTTCATAGAAGACTCGCGCCTTCGCCAAATCGGTTACTGGTGCGAAAGCTATCAGGTTATTCTCGCCTAGAATCGATTCCTGGGGCATACAGCACCTCCTCGGAGATTTTTCTGAAGCGTTCCAGCTATTTTGCACCCGTATTAGTCATCAGTTCCACAAACATTTTTTGGAATCGCGGCAGGTCGAGGTCGACCTGCGCGTGGACGAGACGCACGCCGGTCGCCGGCTTCATCTTCTCGTTCCAGGTGAGGGTGTCGCCGTAGCTTAATCCGTGGCTCAAGTCTACATCCATGTAGAGCGGCTTCTCGCGGGTGATGAGCGTGGGGTCGAGCCAGGCGCAGGCGGCCAGTTCATCCCAAAGATAGTAGCGGCGCTGGCTCCATGCGGCGATGTAGCGGGCGGTGGGCGAGGACGATTTAGCAATTTCATCGAGCATCTGCTGAGTGAACGGCGCCTTGATGGAGATATCAACGGTGGTCACGTCTATGCGCGGCCAATCAGCGTGCAAAACGATATGCGCGGCCTCGGGATCGAACCAGAAGTTGAACTCGTGGCGCGGGTCGTTAGCGAACTCAGGGTCGTCGCTCTGCGGAGCGAGGCTGCCGCCCATCAGGACAATTCCTTTGGTAAGTGCGGCGAAATCCGGGTCAATGGAGATGGCGAGAGCAATGTTGGTGAGCGGGCCGGCGGCATAGATGGTGACCTGATGGGGATGCGCGTGCACCTGGCGGATAAGGAACTCGGAGGCATCTTCGCCGATGGGCTTGATGGTGGGTTGCCCTTCGGGCATGGGAGGAATCTCATACGGGCCGTGCGCGTCAGATTTCACCGGAGGACCGGGGACGCCGGTGACCTGCTCCACGGAGAGGCTCTGGCCCCATGCACCGAGCCACTCGACCTTGCCGCTGAGCGCGGCAAGCAGGCGAGTCTCCTCCTGGGTGCGAACCAGTGGAAAGACCGCGCCCCTTGCCACGGGAATATTGGCGTGGCCGGTCAGTTGCAACATGCGCAGGGTGTGAAGGGTCTCTTCGTCGCGCCACTGGTCGCCGGTAACGATGGTGATGCCCAGCACTTCGACCTGAGGGGACTGAAGCAGTGCAAGAATGGACATCTGGTCAGAGCCGCCGGGGCCTGCGCCGTCCTGGTCGATGAGCACCAGGCGTTTTTGCGCTGGGCACAAGGTTGCGGTGAGGGCCAGCAGAAGCAAGAGAGTCTTGGTTTTCATGGATAGTTATTGTGGCATACCGGCGTGGCCGCGCCAAGCTGGAAAACAGAACTCTGCTGTTTCAATTAATGAATTTATTCGCAAATTGGCTCCTGAGTAGCGCCGGTCTCGAGACCGGATTTACTGGAGGCGTCCACGCCACCAGCAGCCTTGCGCGGGTCAGGAGACCCGCAAAACAGCCGGCCGGGAGGCCAGCGCCACTCATTTGCGGAAAGGTTCTAAGAAGCGGGAGTTCAAAAATGCATTTGCGCTAACGCCGCGGGCGGCCACGATCGCCATAGCCTCTGCCGCGATCACCAGAGCCTCGGCCATGATCTCCAGAACTCCGGCTGCGATCGCCGAAGCTGTGCGGCTTGGCGGGCGGAGTGACAGGAAGATTGGTTTTGCCCGCAGGATAAACCGCGAGAAACCGATCCTGGCCTTCGCCGTTGCTGGCTGTTTCAACGCCTTCGATTCCGCGGAAGGCCATGTGCATCAGGCGGCGTTCGCGGCTGTTCATGGGCGGAAAGGCGTAAGGGACGCCGGAGCGGAGCACCTTTTCCGCTGCGGTCTCGGCCGTCATGCGCAGTTCTTGAGCGCGCAGAGCCTTGAAGTTGGCGGCGTCAAAGCTGACCAGATTGCCTTCGCGCTGGTCGAGGCGGAGAATCTGCGCGGCAATAGTTTCGAGAGCCAACAGCAGTTCGCCGTTGTGCTGCGTAACCAGCGCCACGTCGGGTCCGCCCAGCTCGACGCAGAGAGCGGCGGCTTGTCCTTCAGGGTCAGGCGTGCCGTCGCCGGCACTGATGCGGTACTTGAGGCGCATGCCACCCAGTTTGTTGAGGGTGGCGAGGAATCCGGCGATCTTTTGAGCGGCCTGCTGCAGGTCATCGATAGGCATAACAATCCAGTATCGCAGAGCCGGGCGGTGGATGGGTGGAGAAAAAGTGAAGCGGGCAGGAGTGCGGAGGCCTGGGAATTAGTGCGTTGCTCTGCCGACGGTCTGGCACGCACGCTCGATTGGAATGATACCTTGAGCGTGTATGTCCTGGATTTTGGGCAAGGTCATTTTGCGGAGTATATCGATAGCAGGAATGCGCGGATTTATCCAATTGCTTCTGTTGCTTGCTGCGCTTGCAGGCGCTGTGTACGCGCAAGGGGGCCCTCCTTTTATCACCGATGATCCCGGCACGCCGGGAAACCGGCATTGGGAAATCAACTTTGGCTGGATCGCGGACCACAACCCCGGTTACTCCTACTACGAGCTACCCGACATCGACATGAATTACGGCTGGGG
>JBAPYY010000402.1:0-1519 GCA_049284975.1 Occallatibacter sp. | reverse complement strand
GGCGCACTTCGCGGCGTTCCAGCCGCGGTCAGACCCTTGCAGGTGCTCCGTTTAGGGAGGTGCTTTCTTGGTCCCTTGTTCCCTTGGCCCCTCGTACCCCGCTTCTACGTTCCGGAACTCCCAAATCCTTTGGCAGCTCGCGCCGAGTCCTCCAGGCTTTCCACCTCTTGGACGGGCCCGGTGAGCACATGTACCGGCACCATCTGCGCAATCTTTTCCCCGGCCTGGAGCTCTACGGCCGCATCGCCCAGGTTGGTCATCACGATCAGGATTTCGCCCCGGTAGCCGGCGTCGATCACGCCGCCGGTAGTGGCAAGCCCGCGCGCCGCCATCGACGAGCGGTCGCGCACCAGCAGTCCCAACGGAGCGCCGGTTTCAGGATGCCGCGCCTCGACGGCAATTCCCGTGCGCACTTTCACGGTAGCCCGCGGCGCAAGCATCACGCCTTCCAGCGCAAACACGTCGTATCCCAAATCCTCGCCCGAATGCGCCACTGCCGGCACCCGCGCACCCGCTTCCAATCGTATGACTCGCAGCATGATTTGATGGTAAAGCAGCGCGCTGAAAACTGATCGGCCCCGTCAGGTGTTCTCCTGAGCGGGGCCGATTCGATTCGGCAAAAGGACTCGTAAGCCGAATTCTGTTCTATGCGGTCATTCCTCTAGACGCCGCGTTGCCGCGGACGTTCATCAGCGACCTACCCGGAGGTTTCAGCCACCATTGCATGGAGCAGCCTTTTGGACGAACTCCCTGCAAGAAACCGCTTGAACGCGTCGGGCCGACACGCAGCGCCGTCTGGCTCCGAACGGGCGCTTCCCTCCCTATTTGGTCTTGCTCCGTGTGGGGTTTACCCTGCCACAACCATTACTGGCTGCGCGGTGCGCTCTTACCGCACCTTTTCACCCTTACTCCTGCGGAGGGCAGCCCTTTGGACGAATCCATCGGGAACCACGTAGAAGCGGTATGTTTTCTGTGGCACTAGCCGTCCACGAGCCTTTACGCTCACGTCCCGGACGTTATCCGGCACACTGCCCTGCGGAGTTCGGACTTTCCTCTCCCAGACCCCTGCTTTCACAGAAATCCGGCAGCGACCGCCCGGTCCTCCTGCCAGTAGATAGTTTACCGCGAAACCGGGCTCACCAATTGCGGTAGGGGATTTTGGAAGGGGCAACTTCGATGTTTTGGATGCCCATTTGCTTTAGATTGATCTCTAAGATAGAGGCTGACTGTTCCTTGCTTGACGACGGACCAACGACAATTCTCTTTAGCGGGCAGTTTTGATCCTTCAAACTGAGAGGAATTTTGAGAAATGGCACTCCGTCTGCCTCACGAAACCCAACTGAGTCCAGATGAGAAGCCCGTGTGGTCGTACTCAACGCGATCCGCCATTCGTTCTCTTCCCTGAAACTCCTATGCTTGAATACCGCGCCAAAATTCATGAGGAGAGTTGGGGTTCCAGAGTATACCTTGCCCATGATCACTTTCGATTTGTCATAATCGCTCGAGGAATCGGCTATCT
>JBAPYY010000401.1:0-4983 GCA_049284975.1 Occallatibacter sp. | reverse complement strand
GGACACAATCGAGAGCAGTGAACCGAGCCTCCATTATCGCGAGGCTCCTGCTCTGCTGCATAATGAGCATGGGAAGAAGTTTATCGACGTCTCGGCCGCTTCGGGCAGCGTATTCCATCAGCAGTGGGCGGCGCGAGGCCTGTCGATCGGCGACATTAATAACGACGGGAAATTGGATGCCGTGATTACTTCCAATGACGGGCCCGCATGGGTATTGCTGAATGAGACTGAGACTTCGAATCACTGGATTACACTCAGGCTCGTCGGAGTGAAAAGCAATCGCGACGCCATCGGCGCTCAGGTACGAGTGCTTACCTCCGCGGGAGAACAGTTCGCGACGGTCACCACAACGGGAAGTTATCAGTCGTCGTCCGATAAACGGCTGCATTTTGGCCTCGGCAGTGCAGATTCCATCCGCGAGATTGACATTCGCTGGCCAAGCGGCATTCGTCAGGTCCTGACAAATCAGAAGGCAGATGCCATCCTGACCGTTACCGAACCTGTGGAGAATCTCCACAAGACGAACCCTTAAATGCCCCTTTCGACCAGCACAAGCCGCGCCTTATTTCTTGTCGTTCTCTCTTTCGCCACAAGTGCGGCCCCCTTATCCCAGACCGCAAGCCGCCCGTCCGTGTCCTCGCAATTGCAAGATGCGGCGAAAGAACTCGCCGCCGGCAAGCTGGATCGCGCCGAGCACGATTTGCAGTCTGTCCTGCGCTCGAATTCGGGGGACTATCGCGCTCTCGATCTGCTCGGAGTCGTGCGTGTGCTTCAACACCAGGAAGCAAAAGCAGAGGAACTGTTCGAACAGGTTGTGAAGGCAAAGCCCGACTTTGCGCCTGGGCACGCGCACCTTGGTCTTTTGTATTTGCATCTGGGCCGCACACAGGACGCCGTTCCCGAGTTGCAGCAGGCCCTGCGCCTCGATCCCGGCCGAACAGACGTGGCGGGCGCCCTGGCCCACATTCTGATGGATCAGGCAAAGACGGCGTCGGCATCCGGAGACTGGGACGGCGCCTTGCGCTTCCTGTTAGAGGCCCGGAAATATGCGCCGGAGAATGCGGACGTCCTCTACGAATTCGGAATCGTGGCCCAAAAACTGT
Source organism: Occallatibacter sp. (assembly GCA_049284975.1). GTDB lineage: Bacteria > Acidobacteriota > Terriglobia > Terriglobales > Acidobacteriaceae > Telmatobacter. Next base: position 3,880 of record JBAPYY010000401.1, on the reverse strand, counting down.
CGTTAGTTGACGATGAGATCGCGGCATTTCAACAAACGTTGAAGCTGCGCAAAAACGATGCCCTCGCCATGTTCTACCTGGGATTCGCATTGATGGGTCAAGCCAGGTACGACGACGCACGCCAGCAGTTCGCCCAATACGTCGAATTACGCCCTGACGATCCATCGGGTTATGGCGCACTGGGCATGGCGCTTGCGGCGCTGGGGCGATCGGAGGACGCGCGCAAGCAATTTGAGCGGTCGATCACACTGCTTCCCACGCAAAGCGAATCGTACTACCGGCTCGGCCTCCTGGATCTGGATGCGGGAGATTACGACTCCGCTACGCGGAACCTGCACAAGGCACTTGAGCATGAACCGAACGATGCCGGTGCTCTGACGGCGCTCGGAAGAGCGGAATTCGAACAAAAACACTATCCGGAAGCAATATCCCTTCTGCAGCAGGCTATAAGCCAGGACGATTCCCTCGAGAAAGCTCACTATTATCTTGGACTCACTCTTGCTCGCATGGAGCGCAAACAGGAATCGAGCGAACAACTGGGAATTGCCGCCCGGCTCGAGCAGGAGCAGAAAGAGACCAGTAGACACAGATTACGGCTTATTAAGCCCGACGACCCTGGGAAACAAGAGCCAAATTCGCCACAATAGGGCCAGTCTCACAAATATCTGGAGGACGAATTCGTGCGATCGTGGAGCTACTCTCGGATAATCGCGAAACGCCGTGACAGAACGCTGGGAACTGAACGATCGACAAACTCTCCCCGGTCCTGTGCGACAGCTAACGATTATTGAAATGACGTGTAGTCGATTGATATTCCATGGCTTGTGCATCTCCAACAATCTTTTTTGAACGCGGGGAGTCGGTCTGTCGGAAGGGCGAAAATGGGAAATCGGTAATCCGGACCTTGCAGCTGCCTGCGGCCCCGGAACAGTGGGATTTTAGTGGAGATTGGGCGCGGAGATTTCAACCCCGGCCGTTCATGGAGCGGGAGGCCCCATAGCCCCCGGACCGGGCGAACAGACCACGCCCCGCCTGGGGCGGCGCCATCGGCGCCCCCGCAACTCCGGCACTTTCCCGCTGAAGTTAACCCCCGATTGTTCAACTTGTCGGTGAACGGGCTGGCATGTGAAAAAGGCACATTGTCAGGTGCCGAGGCACAATCCCGGCGAAACTGAACGGGGTTTTTAGATCCCGACTGCGCCCTACAAGAGGTCTGCTTCGGAACCGCACGTTTGTGAATGATACCTTCTGTTATCAGGCCTTAGCACATTTTCAGAACTGCAACGGCTGGAAACGCGTATCGGCATCATTGGCTCGATGATTTACGCGGATTCCCCGCCACGAGGTCCCCAGAAGATTGTCCAGGTACTTCAGAAAGTTATATATCAGAAGTAAACTAGGGTAACCTTTGTGTATGAAAACGGCGCTGTACGGGCGGATTGTCTTTGGCGCGTCGGCTGTGATCTTCGGCGTCATCGCACTCATGTGGCACGACACTGACACTTGGCAGAACTTGCAACAAATCTGGAGTCTGCCTTTCGGCGTTGTCCTGGGCGGGTGTTTAATGACCGCTCAGATTGCGGGTGGGATCGGGATACAGTATTCACTCACTGCGCGCTGGGCTTCGGCCGTACTTTGTGTTGTTTATTTGTGTTTCTCGCTGGCATGTATCCCGGACATCATCGCCGCATCAAACATCTATGACCGATACGGTGGAAGCTTCTTCCTGTTCTGTTCCTTGCTCTGCGGCACGATTGCGCTATACGCCGCGAACGAGGCAAATGCCGCAAGGGCGGTGACGCTCGGCCGATTGGCACGCCTTGGACTGGGCGTCTGCGCGATTTCCTTTGCGCTGGGTCAGATACTCTTACTTCGCGAAACAGCTCAACTGGTTCCAAAGTGGATTCCGCCCAACCAGATGTTTTGGGCGATCCTTACGACGATTGCGTTTGGACTCGCAGCAATTGCCATTCTCGTGAATCTCAAAGCGCAGCTTGCGATGCACCTGATGGCGTTCATGCTGGCACTCTTTGGCGCAATGGTTTGGATTCCTCACCTGATCGCTCATCCGAAGGCACATTTCAACTGGTCCGAATGCGCCTTGACTTTCCTTGTTACAGGGGCTGTCTGGTTGGTGGCTGATTTGAAGTCTTTTTGATTCAGCCTGTATTTGCGCACCTCCGTTATTTTCGGGTTCGCGACGAATGCTCGACCGGAAGATTTCAGCCGAATAATCCTTTCACACTTTGATGAAGATCTTTTTGCTATAGAGCACCCACACTGGAATGAAGCAAAACGCGAGAATCGAAACCGAGTAAGCAAACGCAGCCCAGCCGGGGTTGGGAATGTGCGCGAAAACATGAACGAAGACCCAGCCCAGTATGTTGGTCCGCCGACCGCCGGATGTAAAACGAATGGTATCGAGGGCACTTGTGGCCAGTTCGCTGAACATGTAGGCCGCAATCGCATTTGATCCCAGCACCAGCCAGGGCCAGGTCCACCGCTTTCGCCAGCCATGCACGTCGGCAACCCAAAAGGCCACCGCTAGCACGGTCAACGACCAACCGGCCGCCACCAGCACATAGGAACTGGTCCACAAATTCTTATTGAGTGGAAACCATGCGGACCAGAGATAGCCCGCGGCCAGGCACGCCACTGCCCCGCCAGCTAATCCCAATGCTTTGGCGGCTGGCGACATGCGCGAGCGTAGCCACAGGCCGGCCAACAAACCCAAAAGCGTGGTGCCCAAAGCAGGCAGGGTGCTGAGCAGACCCTCGGGGTCGTGGAGGTTGTGAGGGTCCAGTACGCCGGGACCGGGCCACTCCAAATAGAGGTGATGAGGCATGAGATGGCGGTCGATCCAGGAGACCAGGTTCAAACTTTGGTCCAAGAAGGGAATATCCCGGCCTGGCATCCCTGAGCCGGGCACGGGAACCCAGCGGAGCAAAATCCAATAACCCAGAAGCGCAACCACCAGCGCCGCCACTTTGGTCCATACGCGCCTGTCCCAAAGATAAAAGAGACCGATCAGGAGATAGCAGAGGGCGATCCGCTGCAGGACCCCGTAAATACGCAGGTTTGTCATCTCGAAAAGTGGAAAGCCGTTGACCACGACGCCGAGCAGGAAGAGAGTCGCAGCCCGTTTCACTGTGTGGCGGGCCAATTGGGCGCGCGTAGCGCCCCGGGCCAGGCGCGCTTCAAAGGCATACGCTATCGAGGCTCCCACCACAAACACAAATGTCGGAAAGACGAGATCAGTGGGCGTCAGGCCGTTCCATTTGGCGTGATTCATGAAGCCCCACGAACCGGGGCCTCCGTTGTTGTTCACCATAATCATGAAGGCGATGGTGATGCCACGCAGCAGGTCGAGCGACAGCAGACGCTGAGTCGGCGCCGATGCTTGAGAGGGGTTGGCCATTGTGTCTTGCATTCGACGGTTTTCCACGTCTCATCATAGCTCCCCGGTGAGCAAGCGCATTTCGAATCTCCCTACAGATGAATCCAGCCGCATCGGATTAGCGCCAGCGATCCCGTTGCCACTACAATCCACAGAACCACTCCTTGCAGAAGGGGCCGAACCCCTACCTCTTGAAGCGTCTTCTTTGAAAGGCCCGTTCCTATCAGAAAGAGCGTCACTGTCAGTCCAATGACGCCGAGATGTTTGAGGTCAGGATAGATTGCCTTGCCTGCCGGAATGTATGTATTAGCCACCGCGGCCAAACAGAAAAACAGGATGAACCACGGCCAGTGAATGCGCGCCTTGCTCTTGTTTGCCACAGCGGTTCCGACCGAAAGCGGTACGATCCATAGAGCGCGCGCCAGCTTGACCGTGGTCCCCACAGCCAGCGCCAACGCGCCAAACTTCGCAGATGCGCCCACC
>JBAPYY010000400.1:0-5992 GCA_049284975.1 Occallatibacter sp. | reverse complement strand
GTAGAAAACCTGCGGATCGGTCATATGGAAGGTCTCATATTCGGCAGCCTGAATCCCGAACATATCTTCCGGGTAGCGCAGATGAGCCTTCAAGTCCGCTGGCAGCTCGCTCAGTTCCTTGAACACGCCTGGAAATGCGCGGTTGTACATCGCCAGCAGTGGATCGTTGGGGTCCATAATGTAGAAAGACACCGTGCCGTTATACATATCCACAACAACCTTGACGGAATTGCGGATGTAATTCATCCCCCGGGCGGAGCCGCTCGTCTGTACGTTTGAATAGGGGTAGTGATCCGAGACCGTATAGGCGTCCTGTATCCAATATTGCTTCCCTTCGCTCAATACTGCATACGGAACCTGGTCCAGAAGCAGGAAAGGCGCGACTTGGGAGACGCGCTCTTGCACGCCCCTCCAGATCTGAATTCTGCTTTGCGGCCTCAGATAGCCGGTTAGCAGAATGTTGATGTCCTTCTGTGTCCATGCAAACAGAAGCCTCTTCCAAACGCTGTCGAGGTGAATTCCGCCCGTGCCTTGATAGCTTCTGTAGACGTTCTCGTTGCCCTTGGGATAGTCGAACTCTTTAATCCCGGTGTCGACAATCTTGTACCCAGGAGCTACATTTCCGTAGTAGATCTCGGGTTGAGTAATCTTCAGGCCGTACTGCGACTCGGCGGGAATATTTTCGAGAAGGTATTGGGGAAGGCCTCCCCCGGTCGAGTTCGACACAAAGTTCATCACCAAGCCTTCGCCATGCGTGAACTCGAGGTTTTCGTTCAACCATGTCTGCGCCTGGGCGGGCAGTTGCGAAGCGAGTTCTCGCGGAGAGAGCATCACCTGATGGAAGCCATCCGCCAGATGGTATCGATCGACATTCACGTTATAAAAGTCGTAGTAAAGCCGAATCGCCTGGGTCTGTTGATATGTCTGAAGCAATGGCCGTGTGTCCCAGAGTCGGATGTTCTGGATCGTATCCTCGTTCCTTGCGATGACATCGGGGGTCAGATCGGCGAGCGCTGGATAAGCGGTCTCCTGGATGCCGTCTAGCCTATACGCCCTCCGCGTGTAGTCGATGTAATGGTTCAGATAGGGCGTCTCCAGGCTTAGCTCATTGGGTTTTACCACGAATGTTTGAAAGAGGAATGGCACCGCCAGCACCGCAACTACATACAGCGCTGCGTAAGTCACAATACCGGCAACAATGTGCTTCGAGCGTGTGCGGAAGAAGACAATAGCCAGGAGCACGCATGCCAGCGCCGAGGCTCCGGTCATCACCCAGAGGGCTGCTCTTGTGACATGAGCCGCCGCGTAGCCGGCCCCATGGACCACGCCGAGGCTCGAATAGACCAGCTGGTAGTGATCCAGGATGAAGCCCCACCCGAAATTCGCAACCAGAATGAAGAGAAGCACGATAAAGTGCTGGGCGACGCCATCGCGCAGAGTAATTTTTCCGGTGGACTTGGACTGCCGCATTCCGAACAGCGCACAAAAGCTGAGGATCGCGAGGGCCCCGATCGTTAGAACAGTAATGCTTCCCTGCAGCATTTCATAGAACGGAAGGCGGAAAACATAGAAGCCGAGGTCGACACCAAAAAGTGGGTCCGCAATTCCAAACGAGCCGCCATACCTGAAACGGAGAAAGGTGTCCCATTGGCCGGATACGCTCAACGCAAAGATCAGCGAGAGAATCACAATTGCGAAATCGATCGCAAGTATTAACAGCTTCGGGCTAACGTCGATGTTGATTGTCCTGCTAGCGTCTACAGGGTGTTTGAAGGCCTTGCTGAAGAAGCTTTCTCCGTCCACCATATCGATGTTTCTCGCTGCAAAGCGGAGATTAACCCACAAATACAACACTGAAACGATCAAAGCGACGCCGAAGATTCCCCACTTGACCGAGAGGAGGGTCCAGAAGATGCCGGCGTAGTCGAGTTGCCGCATCCAGAGCCACTTTTGCACTAGACCCAGAACCACCGACAGGACGACAGCAATTGCAACCAAGGCAAAGAAACCCCACCTCAGCAGGATGCTGATTGCGGGCCGAAGAATCCGTCCTGTTGGGTCGACGGGTTGATTTGCTTGGGGCGTGATCTTTTCAACAGCTGTTGCATTCATGATCTATCCCTCTGCCGATCCGGAACTGGTCGATTCGGACGCGGCCCGCAAATGCGCGGCCGGCACAAGTACTATCCAAGACTGGGCGACGAAGAGTCCGGTCAATTTTGAACAGAATCCGATCCAGTTTGTTGTCTAAGATTCAACGGTAATGAGATCGGATATGGATGAAGACAGCCTTGTTTTCTGGCTCTTGACCGGCAATTGAGGTGCTCGCGATCGGTTCTCGGTCTCCAAGTCACCTCTTCTGGATGCCGCTCCACGTTCATATGCGCTGCATCCCATTCGCAATCACGCCGAGGAGTTCTTGCAGGCAAATTGAGAATCGGTCCAGCTCAAGCTCGATCCCTACAGCGAAAGAGGAGGAATTTATGCTGAAACGCGTTCTGATCTTCTCAACACTTGTTCTGTTTGCGGCTCAAATCGCGGTCGCATCCGACCGTGACGACGATACCACCCGAACCCGCAGGGCTGCCCAGGTCTTTAAGGAGATTATGGATACGCCAGATCAGGGCATCCCGCATGACCTGCTGCAATCGGCGAAGTGTATTGCCATCATTCCTGGAGATGTAAAGTTTGCCTTCATCTTTGGAGGTAACTATGGTCGCGGAGTGGCAACCTGTCGCACCTCGAACGGCTGGAGTGCGCCCATGTTCATTGCTATCGACGGGGGGAGCGTGGGATACCAGATCGGGGGATCTTCAACGGACTTCATTATGCTCTTTATGAACGAGCACGCATTGCAAAGCCTGCTCAGCGACAAGTTCAAACTGGGCGCCGACGCTTCCGTGGCGGCAGGGCCTGTCGGGCGGAAGGCCGCGGCCTCAACGGACCTCAAGCTGAACGCCGAGATTCTATCTTATTCGCGGACCAAGGGCGTCTTTGCCGGGGTCAGCCTTGACGGCGCCGTCGTTCAGGCCGACAAGAGCGGGGATCAAGCGTTGTATGGAGATAACGTGGACAGGCACAACATCCTCGACGGCAAAGTTCCAGTTCCGGATTCTGCTAGGCGCCTGATTCGCGAACTCGGCGAGTACAGCAGCTAGAACAAGCGGCATCCGAGTTGGGGCTTGGCGTGGATCGCCGTGGCTGGCACCGCATCGGCCGTCGCCGCTATACAGGCGCGGCCAAGCTTATCTTGTAGGTCGCAGGTTGCGCTGCGGCCGAAAACCGCATAACCGTTTGTTTCACAAAATGCCTCGTGGCAGCGCTCAATGGGTTGAGCATGCGGCGACTTATCGCCTCTGCAGGGTAGGTGCCTCATTTTGACCATCTTTCAATGATTATGTTGTTCGATGATCGAGACTGATGGAAACTTAGCGGCTGAATCACCATTGTCGGCATGAAGGTGGTCGCCGGCTTTGTTTCAATTGGAGTTCTGCTCGATGCACAAGAAACCGTTCCGCAACGCGTGGCCGCGAGCAACCTGCGCACACCTCTGCGATGCAACGGGGCTCGACACAAGGTGAAACCGCGGCAGTTCCAGATCCGCATCCTACTGGCGCTTGTGGTGGCACTCTGCGGGGTGCCCGCTAACGCATATTCTCTCCTTACCCACGAAGAGCTCATCGATCTCAACTGGCAGTATTCTATTGTTCCTCTTTTGCTCAGCCGCTATCCCACCCTGACGCTGGCGCAACTCGACGAGGCGCGGGCTTATGCCTACGGCGGCTGTGTGATCCAGGACATGGGTTACTATCCGTTTGGCGACAAATCTTTCTCAAACCTGACCCACTACGTGCGCTCGGGCGACTTGGTCGTCAATCTCTTTCGCAATGCGCACAGCGCCGATGAGCTCGCCTTCGCCGTCGGCGCGCTGTCTCACTACGTGGGCGACTCCATCGGGCACTCCGAAGCGACAAATCTTTCCGTTCCCGTTGAGTTTCCCAGGCTGCGTGAGAAATACGGTCACGAGGTGAGCTACGCCGAGGGCGAGCATCAGCATGTACAAACCGAGTTCGCCTTTGACATTGACGAGATCGCGCATCACCGCATGGCGCCGGTCCGCTTCCTTCGTCACATCGGCCTCAAGGTGCCGGTGAAGCAGCTTGCGCTTGCTTATTACCAGACCTACGGACTGAGCAACGAGTTCTCACCCAGGCGCCAGCGCTTCAATGTTCGTGAATACCGTTTCATGGTGCATACCTTCTTCCCGCGCGTGGCGTACGCCATCACGCTCCTACGTCACCACCACGAGCCGGCAGAGCCGGAAACGCCGGATGCGGCGAAGATCGACAAGGAAGTGGCTGTGGTGGCCGCGGAAAACGACTGGCAGAAGTATGGCCGCCATGCGGGGATCGGAACCTACATGCTGGCCGGCGTTCTGTTTATCCTGCCCAAGTTCGGCCCACTGAAGCTGATCGACGTGAAAGGCCCAACCCCGGCAACAGAGGCCGCATACCTGCAAAGCGTGGTGGTATCAACGACGATCATGCACCAGATGCTCGCGCGGTTTACGCCTCCAGCCGCTACGCCTCAGTCCTCCGCGCCAGCTGGCCGACCAGTTTCCATGAGTCCATCTTCGAAGCCTATTCCGGCATTCATGATCGCCACCCCCTACACGCTGCTTCGATCCACCGACCTTCGTCATCCGCTGCCCAATCGCGATCTCGACACAGGTCGAGTGGTCGAACCTGGCGGCTATTCGCTCACCGACCGAACGTATGCCAATCTTCTCCACCGCCTCACGCGCCAGCCCGCGCGGCCCATCCCACCCGGCATCAAGCAGGACATCCAGGCCTACTATGCAGACCCGAACGCGCCCATCACGACAAAGCAGAACCCGGCGAAGTGGGCCCAGGTTCAGGCCGATCTCGCCACCCTCGCCGCCATGCCCACTAGCACGGAGCCGCAGCCCTATCCCACCTATGGCGATGACATAGCCGCGAGCGCGGAGTAGGCACTAAGTGCGCCCCAGGCCCCCGCAGACAGGTCTTCGCCCGTGGGGCGAAGGTCTCGACTCTGCTACCTGGGATTGCACGAACCTCACCGCCGACTCTTGCGCGTGAAGAGTGAAGGAGCCAGGTTGGGGACGTAGGGAGATATAGAGTTTCGTTCCAATTACTTTCCAACCCGCTGACTCGTTCAGGTCAAACCGAAAGGTCATTTTCATGGCGTCTTTGCCTATATTGGTTTTGAATAGCGGTTCTTCTTCTATCAAGTTCTCGGTGTATGGGACCGGCGACGGCGAACCGCAGAAACTCCACGAGGGCGCGGCCGACGGCATCGCTACCGATCAGGGCGATTTCTGGATCAAGGATGCCAAAGGCAAGAAAGTGGTCGATGAGACTCCAGCCCTGCCTACCCGGGCTGTTGCCTTCAAACAAGTGGCTGACGCGCTGCATTCCAAGGACTTCCCAGCCCCGGCGGCGATCGGTCACCGTATGGTTTCCGGTGGCCCGATGGTGCAGGACAACCAGCGAATCACCCCTGCCCTGATCGAAGAGATGGAACGCTACACAGCCTTCGCACCTCTGCACACACCCATTGCCATCTACATCATGCGCGAAGCCATTCGCCTGTTTCCGGGTATTCCCAACTTTATCTGCCTGGACACCTACTTTCATCGACACATGCCCGAAGTCGTCACCCGCTTGCCGATTCCGGAGGAATATGCCGCGATGGGCGTACGCCGCTACGGCGCGCATGGCCTTTCCTATGAATCGATCGTTTATCAACTGGAGCCGGATGTGCCGCAGAAGCTCATCGTCGCGCACCTTGGAAATGGAGCGTCCATCGCGGCCATCCGGAACGGACAGGGCCTCGATACCTCGATGGGCCTCACGCCGCTTGGCGGCATCATAAGCAGCACACGGACTGGCGACATCGATCCCGGTGTTTTGTTGTTCATCCTGCGCAAGATTGCGGAGACGGCCAGAAA
>JBAPYY010000399.1:0-1888 GCA_049284975.1 Occallatibacter sp. | reverse complement strand
CCGCAAAGCCGCCGCTTCCATCCACGAGTACCTCACCACGGACGAGTGGGAGACAGCAACTAAAAGCTAAAATCCACTCCAAAAAAGTGGGCGGCAAAGGTCTCGCCTTTGCCGCCGCCCGTCCCTGGGTTGTCTTGAAGTTACTGCAATTCTGCTAAAACCCTATTGCAAGAGCTTAGTCACTTCCTGCTCCACACTGTTGGCTTGCGCTAATGCGGCGATGCCTGTCTGCGAGAGAATCTCATACTCCGACATATTCGATGTCGCCGAGGCATAGTCAGTTGCCTGAATCGCATTCTGCGCGGAAACCACGTTCTCCTGCTGTGTGCTCATGACCTGGCTGATCGAGTTCAGCGTATTGATCTGCGCGCCGATGTAGCCGTCTTGCGCTGCCACGTCGCTGATGGCGGTGTTGAGATCGTTGAGCGCGGATTCGGCATCGGACTGGTTGAGCAAATCGGTGCCGCTAAGCGATAAACCGGCTTCATCTGAATAGCTGATTGTCGCCGTCCCGGTCGAGGTGGTCGCCGTGCCCGTATCGACGGCAGAAGCAGCAGTCTGAGCGTTCGCCGTGCCGCCGATGCCGGAATCCTCCGCCGTGCTAGCGCTGATTCCGTCGAAATACGCGGCGGTTGAGGTATAAGTCATCGCCGCGCCCAGCGTCGAATCGGTCAGATTCGATGTCACCGTCAACGCGTCGGTCGAGCCGGCTGCGCTGGAGAATGTCAGTGTGCCGCCCGTATCTACCACTGTCACGCCAAGGCCGGTATCGGCTTCGATGTAGTCGCCCAGGTCCGCCACCGTTACGCCGCCCTCGGCGCTATTCACAGCGGACATATTGACGGTTTGAGCCGCGCCATCGCCGACCTTGAAAGTGATTGATCCGGTCAGATCGTTCCCATCCGCCACGTTGCTCGCGGTCAGGGTTCCTTTGTAACTCGCGGCGCTGGGCGAAGAGCCGGACCCCACCGAACCCGTGATCATAATGCCGGTATCGGTCTGCGCAGCCGCGGAAGAGTCTCCCGCGATCGCCGCCGTGGTGAAGCTGGCCGTCAGACCAAGGCCTGCATTGTTGATGGCTTTGATCATTCCCTCGGCGGTGTTGGCGTAGGTCGTGCCAGCGCCAACCGGAATGGTGGTGGTTTCGACGCCGCCAGAACTGTTCAGCGTATCCACGCTGATGGTGGAGGAGCCCGTCTCCCCGCCGGTGAGGTAATCGCTGCTGAGTGCCGTGGCTGTCCCCGCCGAGGGGTTCTGCGTCAAGTCGACGAAGACGTTGCCGGTCGTCTGGCTGCTGCTGTACGACATCACGCCGCCTGTATCGCCCACGCTGGCCTCGGAGAGCCCGCGAATGTTCAAATTGTCGAGCGACGATCCCGCAGAAGAAGAATCGCCGGTATAGATGTCGGTGTTGGAGCCGAAGACCTGCTCCTGGTTATAGGTGGTTGTCGATCCGATGTTGTTCACTTCTGCAAGGATCGACTGGTATTCCTGGTTCGCCGCCGACTCCTGAGTTGAGTTCAGGGTGCCGTTCGAGGCTTCGGTCGCCAGCGTAATGGCGCGATTGAGCAGGCTCGTCACCTGCGAGAGAGCGCCATCGGCTACCTGCAACAGCCCCACGCCCTCCGTGGCGTTAGTCTCCGACTGAGTGAGGGCCGCGGAGTTGGCTCCCAGGCCGTTTACCAGTGAAAGTCCTGCCGCGTCGTCTGCGCCTGAGTTGATCCTCGAACCTGAAGACAACTGCTCCAGCACTGTTTGCAGGCTGTTGTTGGTGTTGTTCAGATTGTTCTCTGCATAGATCGCTGAAAGATTGTTCAAAACACCGAGGGCCATGGAAGGTAGCTCCTTTTTGATGCCTTGAATCGCGGCCTGCGCGGCGATGTATCTG
>JBAPYY010000398.1:0-5693 GCA_049284975.1 Occallatibacter sp. | reverse complement strand
GATTTCGACTCCGACGTCTTCGCGACACTTCCGGATTGCATTTCCCAGGTCGTCAAACGAGTAGTCAGGATCAGCGCCCGCGTCGCACGCCACGATAAATTTGCAGCGCCTTTTTACCAACTCGTAGACTCCAAGATTTTCGAAATGGCCTCCGTCGGAGAGATAGACGTACTTGGCGTTATCGTTCGTCAAGCCAAACAATTCGCGGAGCAACTGACCTAGCCCGACTCTTGGGCCTGGATGAGTCCACGTCTTTTTGTTTCTCGGATTGCCAGCCCAGAATCCGAGACGCACATTGAAAAACGTCATGAGAAGCGCCAGAGACGGCACTGAATGGTATCCCATATTCGGGCTGGCCGCCGCTCCCGAAATACTCATCGCCGTTCCAACATACATTCCTTTATCCACGTATCCGTATTTTTCGGTGGGGCGGAAGGCAAACTTTGTTATGTTGTTGGCTTTTCGCAAAGTTTTGTCAAAAGCATAATTCTTTTCCAGGTTGCGTTGCTCGATCCATGTGTCGAAGCCACAGCGTAGAGGCGTCATGGGAAACGACTCCGCCTTTCGTTCCTGCCAGGCCAAATCTCTCGTGCTCACCAGATTCAGAGTCCCATTGAGAATGGGCAGCGGTCCCGAATAGCCCTGAGAACTGCGCAAGGTAGAGAGGAACAAATCGTCGCCAGAATCAAGTCCGGAAAACGGATTGGGATCGCGCCCCTGATGCGTCGCTCCAAGATAGCAGCGGGTCAACCGGTTCCTGTACATCAGGTTCATTGAGAACTCATTCAGATCAACTCGATAGGATAGCCACAAGCAAACCAGAAGAACCGCGACGAAGACGGGGATCAGCCAGACATTGGTCACAATACCCAGAATCTTAAAGTGCGCGAATACATACAGCGGTACTCCATGAGGATCCGATGGCGACGATGACGAGGCTGTCCCGGTGATTGTGATTGCTCCCGTTGTGACGTTCCCGGTCATCTTCAGCACCCAATTGGCAACCTTCTCTACCGTGGGGCTCTCCGCTAGTAAGACGTTCCACGCATCCGCCATTTTTGCATTCGCCATGTAGCAAATCGCGAGAATCAGCTCCAATGCGAGCGACAACAACGAGATCAGTCCCACGATGAAGATGTAGGGCGTAAAGGAGAGCAGCTTGACTTTAAAGCCTCCAGTTTCGATGTCGCCGGTTTTATCGCTTTTTCCTCCTAATACTCCGGCGGCCGTGCTCCCAATCCACGCCAATCCCCCCGCCTTCAGCCAGCCACCCAACCACAGCAACCCGAGCGGCGCGTAGATCGCCAGTCCATACCCTGCCGTCCACATGATGGCCAGGATGAGAACCCATGCCACCACTCGCGACCACCATTCGCGGTATGGATCGTAAAATGTCCGTCCCATCAAACCGATCTGGAGGGCTGCCGCCACGAGAAAAACCAGCAACGTCAACGGAACTCCGAGGCTCAGTTCGTGCCAGTCGGCCCCGCACCAGGCGCTCATGGGCACGAACGCATGATGAACCACGGCCTTCATCAGCAGTCCGCTTACCGCACCGGTCGCAAGCGACGCCATAACCCATCCGACCTTGGGGTTGTACAACAATGGCAGCAATTGGCGCGACAGACTCTGCTTCTTGTCATTGACAACCTGCTGGTGCGGCGCAAGGAGCGAGCCGATGACCAGAGGCAAACCCATTAACACCATGCCTCCGAGGGGCCACCAATATGCAGGCAGGGCTTTGTCCCACTCGCTCGCATTCGGCCACAGCCACGCCGTCAAAACCCATAGAGCTATGGAGAAAGGAGCAACGATCAAAATAAGAACCCAACGCTGCTCCTGCGGAGGAAGCCACGCCCTGGTTCGCTGCGTTTTCTGCGTGGGGTCAGTCAGGCCGCGGAGGTTTCGCGCGCCCAGAGACAGCGCCCAAGTGAGGTGCGCGAAGACCACAAAGGGCGCAGCACTCATCCACTCTACGGGCAAGGCATGAGTCAACCAAACCGCAATGTAAGGAATCAGCAACAGCGCAAACAAGAACAAAGTCAGAATCGCCTGATTCAGCAACAAGTTCCGAAAATAGATGGCAATGACGGTCCAAGTGTCCGCTCCCAGCGCTCCAAGACGCGGCGTCAAATAGTTGCTGTACTCGCGCAGAAACCGGATTGGCGGCGGCTCAGTATGCGACTTAGCGTCCTGCGATTCGCGCTTTCTAACGCTCTCCAGCCGCTCGGTGCGCGTGGGCCGCAGCTCTTCCTCGACGACATCAATTCCCTCGCGCGGTACCGGGCCCTCGGGTGGCTTTTCATCTTTGGGCCACGGGCGCTTGATCCACGTTTCCAGCCAGTTGCCAATGTATCCGCCCCCGGAAACAGTCGAGAGAAAGTCGAAGGTTCGCACCTTGTTGAATTTGGCCAGCCCCTGGAGGACGCCAAGGTTGAATGTCGCGCTGCGGATTCCTCCGCCGGAAAACGCAAGACCCGCCAACTCCATCTGCCGGGCCTGCCCCACCACAAGGGTCGCCTCCTCAGCCGCGGCCTTACCCTCTTTGTCTTTGCGTCGAGCGGATCGCGCTTCTTTGGCTATCTGTTCTACGTGCTCCCATGTTTCGGCGGAACGCGAATCCCTGTGGTCCACGACCCTTCGTTTTTGCCGCAGCGCATCAACTTCCACCAGCTCTTCCGCCAGCGCCTCGGCGAAACTGATAGCGTGGTCTTGATCCATGGAGTTCGCCATACAATCCTTCTTTCCGCTGTCCTCGGATAAATTGCCTTGTCTGGAGTCAGCAGGTTCTGTCGCACTGCATCTGGCTTGGGGTCTCCGCGCACAGGTCGTCACGAGTCCTATGCCATCGAGTTTATTTCACCCAGGTTTTTTAGGAAGACCCGCTCGCCGAAACCAGATTCAAAGGAGTTACAGGGAATGTTGACTCCTGCTAATGCTCTGATTTTGCGCTTGAAGCGGAACAATAAAGCAGAGTGTTACTGCTTGTCAATGAATTGTTTTCCCTCGGTGAAGTCCGACGGGGGCGAGGGCTTGTTATTCGGAATCGACTGGATCGCTTTCTAACTACCGGTCAGGGTTCAAGAACGAGTTCACAAATGCCAGCATGGCAGTTGAGGATAGCGTTGCGAACCAGTTGAGCTTCCGATCCATTTGGCCGCAAGGCCGGAATTTTAACGCCTTTGATTCTTTCTAGCGCCGTGGGCACGTCCTTATCGCTTATCTTCTGGACGTCGAGGACTTCTCCGTTGCCCAGCAGAAGACGATATTCAGCGGTGCCGGCGAGACCGCCGGAGGCACCGATAGAAATGGTCCGAAGCTGCAGGAGGGCCTCATCCGCATTGATGGCCGGCTCTTTCACGCCAGCTTTGCGGAGAGCGTCGATGTGTTCAGTCAACTTGTTTTGAGTGGCACCGGGAGCTTTTCGGCCTGCAGGCCGCAGGTAACTCGGAATAGCCGCGAGGCCGAGTTCGTACAGACGCAGAGCTTCTTCCCGATTGCCTTTGGCTTCTGCGATCTCGCCCAGGTGCTCGCCCATGTCGGCGTGCTCCTCGTTGAGCCAGGCAGGTTGAATGTAGTTTTCTGCTTCGGCGATCTTTCCCTCCCGGTAGAGAATCCAGCCGAGGGTGTCCCAGGCAGCGGTGATGAGGCGACTATCTGCCATGGCGTTTTGGGAATTCCCCTGGGGAGTCCAAAACCTGCTTTCCACAGTAAAGCGGGCCAGGGCCGCTTTTGCAGTGGACTCGACGAGGTCGAGGTCGAGGCCGGCATCGGCGAGCTCATACGCGGCGTTGTTCATCATGCCTGGGTCGGTCGTGGTGCGAAGGAGAGCCAGCAGCGTGGCTTCACCTTTTTGTTTCATCCCGGCGGCAAGCTGAGCCCGGCCAGCTAACAATTGAAGGCTCTGGTCGCCCTTGGTCGTCTCAGGGAGGCGGGCTGCGAAAGCTTCCGCGGCCGCGGCCGCTTCAGAGGCGTGGCCTTCATCAAGGAGCATTGAGACCAGAGCGTTGACCGGCCTGGGACTGTCGGGCTGCGCTGCGGCCCAGTTCCTCAGCGTTTCTTGAGCGTCTTTCTCCTGGCCGAGGATATTCTGAGCCTCGGCGAGCGAGGTATACGTTCCGTAATTGTCGGGGTAGAGGGCCAGCTCTTTCCGGTAATCAGGAATCGCGGCGGTCATATTGCCACGCTGAAACTCGAGATAGCCGTAGTTGGTCCAGAGTCGCGGTTGTTCTGGATTGATGGAACGGGCTTCATCAAGCTGAGACTGGGCTGCCTCGAATTCATGGTGCTGGATGGAGAGACGCGCGGCGGCGATAAGCTGGGCTGCTTTAGGGTCGTATGTTCTTCTGGTGACGATTCCGCTGGTGTTTCCGCTTGGTACAGGAGGAATGACGTAGGGCTTGGCTGTCGAGGTGGGCGCGGACGGAATGGGGGTATAGATGGGTTTTGAGGTTCTGAGTTGGATGAATTTTTCGTTACCCAAATTAGCGTCGTCGGCGAATTTCTTGTAGGTCTTCCAATCAGCGACAGGGACTTTTTCCTGGAGAATCTCAATCTTGCGTTCGGCGTAGACCGTGTCTTTCTCAAAGTGATACGTTTCGTCGTAAGTCACCCATGGGGATTTGATGTGGACATCATCAGGCGTCGCGGCGAACCAGCCATTAGGGATCTTCATGGCGGAGGTTGAGACTTCGGTGCGGAGCGTCCCGAGTGAGATGGAGCGGACGGGTGGATCGCTTTCACTAGGGCGGGGAAGGTTGACGGGAGCAACCTGGGGGACGATTCTGCGATTGTCCCAGTCGCCGGCTTTTTCGCGCTTGTAGTCGTAACTGATCTTGAATGGGTCGGTAGTGTCTTCGGGACGGGAGACTTCGGCGTGACTGGTGGTGCCGGCGTATCCCATGCTCTGGGAAATCCGCTGGACAAGGTCGTCGTATTGACCGGCGGAGGTGTGGTGGAAAGCGGCGCGGGCTAAAAGTTCGTTGTCGCCGCGGAAGGTCAAAACGAGGTGGGAGTTGGAGGTCCCGGTATCGTCCAAGGTGCCGACAGCATCCATTGTCCGCGTATCTCGAAAGGGAAGATTAGCCGGGGTGCGGTCAATGGCAGCGATGCCTGAGTCGGGAACAATCAGAGCTTTTTTGTCGCGGATCACATAGGCAAGCACGCGGTATGGAGCGACCTCAGCGGTCGAGTCAAGCCAAACGGTCTGGCCTTCGACGGAGACTCTGGTGATGAGATGGTTGAAGGATTGGGGTGAAGGAACAGCCTCGTTGAAATGAATGCCCGCGCCAATGAGAACTGCATCGGGATGAAGATCGATTGCACTGAGCATGGCGGCCAACAGCGTGTGCTTGTCTTTGCAGTCGCCGTACTGATTCTGGAGGACTTCAGCAGCATAGTGGGGCTGAACGCGACCGATGCCGAAGTCTACGCCTATATACCGGATTTGCGTTGAGACGTAAGCGTAGAGAGCGCGGACTTTTTCCTGCTGAGTGGTTTTGCCTGCTGTAAGTTCGACGACTTTAGCCTGGAGTTCGGCATCGCTGGGGAGTGCGCGATCGCCTTCGAGGCTACGATACCATGCGCCAATGGCCTCCCAGTTCTTGAAGGTTGTCCAGGCGACAGAGGGAAGTTTGCCCTCTTTATCTTCGAGCTCTTGTTCGGTGGTCCAGAGCTGCTTCTTCTTGCGGTCC
>JBAPYY010000397.1:0-2696 GCA_049284975.1 Occallatibacter sp. | reverse complement strand
ACTCCGCCCAGCGCAAACAACATCGGAAAGCATTCCAGCCGGGTGCCCCATCCATTCCGCAGCTTTATCGCGGAATGGGTGGGATAGCACAAAAACCGTGATACCTCACCCATCTAAAGCTGTTTATCGTTGCGCAGCCAAAAACCCCAAAGCTCAATCCGCTGAAAAGCCCCTCCCGCCGCCACTCCACCCAGCGCAAACAGCATCGGAAAGCATTCCAGCCGGGTGCCCCATCCATTCCGCAGCTTTATCGCGGAATGGGTGGGATAGCACAAAAACCGTGATACCTCACTCATCTAAAGCTCGTCATCGCTGCGCAGCCAAAAACCCCAACGCTCAACCCGCTGAAAAGCCCACCCCGCCGCCACTCCGCCCAGCGCAAACAACATCGGGAAGCACTCAAGCGTGTAGCGCGCCTCGGGCGCTTCCACGGTCATCAGCATGGCGCTGCGCAACACAAAATAGGCCAGCATCGGCAGCCAGAAGCGCGGCCTCAGCATGAGTCCAGCAAATCCCAGCAGCAGATAAAGCGCATTCAACCCGGCGTAAGCCCAACTGAAACGCGTCTCGGCGTTGTGGTGCGCATAAACCCACCAGTCCAGGTCGATGGGCAGATTCTCCACCCGCGGCCTTAGCCACATATCCGCCATGCGCGCCAAAGGCAACCAGAGAAAAGAACGCAACGGGTGAGCGTCGATGCGTTCATCTGCCAGCTTGCCAAACCGCGCATCGATCTCCGGCGTCAGATCCTGTTTCCGGTTGTAATCTGCGGCCAGCTTTGCGGTTTCCGCGTACTGCGCCGGAGAATCGAAGGCCCGGGCAGGCAGCTTGCTCAAGTCCAAGTTATCGCCGGGAACGTTCCAGTAAATCTCGTAGGTCGACGCGAAATCCAGGCACCAGCTCTTCATCCACCGCTCCCAGCCGGGATGCGGATTTTCGCCGGGATCGGTAGCCAGCCTCGGCGCCAGCGGCACAAAGACGTGGAAGACCCTCTCGTTGCGCCACGTCCAAACCGCAAATGGCGTCAAAGCTAGCAGCACGCAAACCACCGCCATCCGCGCCGGCCTGGGCTGACTGAGCTGCGCTTCACTAGCTCCGGAGGATCCCTGGCTCGCATCACGCCACGAATCCACGCTGCCCGCATCCGTATCAGGGCAGGACTTCAACCCTGTTGCATCTGTGTCAGGGCACGACTTTAGTCGTGCCAAAAATGTCGCAAAATGACCGTGGGCTTTAGCCCCTGAGAGACGTTTTTTTCGCCTCAACCCCATCAGCAACGCGGGCGCCAATGTCACGCCCACCAACGCGCCATCCGGCCGCAACAGCGCCGCATAACTCACCGCAAACGTGAACCACAGTGCCAATCCCCATCCCGGTTTCTCGCAGAAGCGTGCCGCCGACCAGAGTGCCAGCGCCATCACAAACAGCGTCAGCGATTCGGTCATAGGCTGGGCCGCGTAAACCGCCGTGAAGGGGCAAAGCGCGGCCAGCCACAGCGTGGCGTGCATTGCGCCGCGGCTGACGCTCTGCGGCGCAATGCGTCCCGCAAAATCCGCCAGCATCAGGCAACCCACCAGCTCCATCGCAATCTGCAACCACGCGGCAGAAACGTAATTTTCCATCCCGAAAATGCTGAAGCAAAAAACTAGAAACAGCGGGTAGCCGGGCAGCCGGATCAGCGTGGCATGGATCGCGCCGTCTGACCCCGTAAGTGCATAGCTGCCATGCAGTAATAGGTTCTTTGCCAGCCCGCCGTAGATCAGCGGATCGCCGTGCAGGTCAAAAAACTGCTTCAGCATCCACAGCCGCAGCGCAAGTCCGGCGCCAAGGGCCAGTGCGATGGAGACTCGGGGTCCCACTCGCCCAAAAATCCCCCGCCGGGCGTTCGATTGACTCTCGTTGTCAGGTTCCATACGATTCGTACTGTATAGCGTAGACTGTTTCAGCGGTTTTCGCGCCCGATTTCACAGTCAGTTTTTCGATGGAAGTGCACTCCAGGCCCATTCATGCCCGATAGACAAATATTTTTCGACCCGCAACGAAAACGCTGGAAGCGGCTGCGCCGCATTTTGGACGCAACTGCCGTCATTTTCACCCTCGTCCTCGTGGTCTTTATCTTCAACGTCCTCCGCTATCAGCAGTTGCCGGAGCTGTTGCTGCCCACTCCCCGGCACAACTTCAAGGCATTGCCCGATCGCGCCGCTCTTCTCCGCGGCCAAAAAGCTCCGCGCCCCGCCCGCCGCAAAACCGCCCGCAAACCCTCTGATATTCCCTTCAACACCGGCGAAGGTTTGCGCGCTGCTTACTATGTTGAGGACGACCCGGCCAGCTATTCCTCCTTCAAGGCGCACGTTCACCAGATCGATCTGCTCTTTCCCCAATGGCTGCACGTCGACTCGGCTCAGCCAGTCGTACTGGCCATGAGCGCCGACCACCACCACGAATATCCCGTAATCGACGCCGCCACGGTGCATGATCCCGACGAACAAAACAAAATCAAGCACGTCATCGAGGTGGCCAGGGAAGACACTGAAATTTTTCCGCACCTTAACAATTTCAATCCCAATACCCAAAGCTGGGATCCGGCCATCGGCGAGATGCTCGCCGACCCCGCCAAACGGACCGCTCTCTGCCAGCAGATTGTTCGTTTCCTCACCGCTTTTCCCGCCTATCGCGGCCTCTCTCTCGACTTCGAA
>JBAPYY010000396.1:0-5821 GCA_049284975.1 Occallatibacter sp. | reverse complement strand
GTGTATGTGGTGCCTGAGAGCAGGAAGCCATGATGATAGAAATTCGAATCGGTGTAGCTCCCAACAATTTGGCTAGAAGCGTTAATTCCGAAGGCTTGGGTGCCTTGCTTAAATCCAGGCCCATCGCCGGGCCCCGCATTCGGGGCGATGATATTAGTAATCGTGTACGGGCTGGTGGCTTGGCGCTGAAAACCGTAGTAAACCGAGTTCGTGGAAGAAGTCCCCGTAGAATAGAATCCAACGATCACGCCGGAATCGTTGATGCCCATGGCCGCGGTTCCCCGTTGCCCTGTTGTTGTGGGTGCGCCTGGGGCATTGAAGATCGTGATCGCGTACGGGCTAGTGGCGGAGCGTACAAAGCCATGACTTGCACTATTGGAATCGATGAACGTCCCCACAATCGTCCCTGAGGAGTTGATGCCGGAGGGGAATGTACCCTGACCTGCGCCCAGGCCAGCGGTCGACTCGGCATCGAAGGTGGTAGCTGTGCCGCCTGCGGGAAGTACAAAGCCATGCACGACATTATTCGTGTCAAGATAGATTCCCGCGACATCCCCCGCCGTGTCAATGGCGGTGATGGCTGTACCCTGCTGCGCACCAGTGCCTGCGCCTGCGACATCGATTGTGGTGAAGGTTGAGCCTTGCGAAACAGCCATGGAGGAAGTTAAAGCGAGGATTCCCGCAACCAGCAGAACCCGGAGAAGCATTGCTTGCGCGACCTTGAGCATGATCTTTCCCTTTTCTGTTGATTGGCTGGAAAGCCCGGAGGGGAAGAACCCCCGCGCGCAACCCGGACTTTGCTTCAGCCTGAAATCAGCTCATAGTGCGCGCGAAGGATAAAATTAGCAGGAAACTACCGCGATTTGCGCGACTTCGGCAAAGTTCATATCAAGTTGACAATGAATCCGCCATGCCGAGACGAGGGATGTGTGAAAAGTCCGCATCCGCGCTCGGTGCTATCGCTTTTCGTCGGGATTCAGGACAGGAACAAACTCCGTTTTACAGCCGGCGAGACATCTGACTTTTTGAAACTGAGCTTCCTCTTCCGCGCTGAAGGCGTGGTCAGTCTTGCTTTTTAAATAGAACTCTTTATGCGCGCTGCGAAACTGGTCATCCGGGGAGGCAGAAAGCAGCTGAAAATCCTTGTCGAATGCATACCACATGTAGCATCTCGGAACCAGTTCGCATTCCAACACCGGCAGATGGACTACGCCCTGGTCAACATAGACCGCCATGGCCTGGCTATAAACAGCCAGGGATTTATTCAAATCGCTGCGGGGAAACAGAAGGCGGAGCCTTTCCTGGGCGGCGCCCATGCCGCGGATTTGAATCTCCGGCCGCGCCGCCTCTGTTGAAGCGCCGAAAACTCGGTTGGGGTCGAGTACGATCATGGTCGCTTGATGATACCCATTGCTGATTCCAGTGGCTATGATTTGCTCGCCCCCGCCGGGTTCAAGCGTCACCAATGCAAGGTGGGCCAAATGGCCCGAGTGCCAATACTCTGAGATCGTCTTGCCGTGGGCGTCGACGATAGCGATCTGATGGGGATAGTAGAGTTCGTTGCTTGAGACGACAATGCGGCGCGCCTGCCCTGGCGCTGCCCGTAGAACGCCAAAACCAAAGGTGGTGTAGATCGCGGAATGTTCCTCGGTATCGAGCTGCGCCCTTCCTGGCGTCCATCGCCATCTCTCCTTGCCGTGGTCCGAATAGCAGATCAGCGTTGTCGAGGTCGACTCTGCGCCGACGGCAGGGTGATAAAGCAGAAGAGTCTCGATGGAACCATCACCCTCCAGGTCGCCGAACCAGATACGCGGGGCGAGGCCCTGCTCGTAAAATTCTCGCCAGAATCCGCCGGGAAAGCTCTTGCGCCAAAGCTCCTCTCCTGCCGCATTCGTGACGATCAGCGTCTCAAAATCCAGACGCCCTGACTGCGGGCGGCTATCCTTGGCCTGGCTTCGTTTGGCAAAATACGCTCCAAGTGCAATGGCGAAAACCAAGGTAAAGATTACGGGAATCAGTTTCAAGCCTCTGCGAGGATGCACACGCGGAGCCAGCGGAAGTGATAAAACCGGCAGCTCGGCCGAAACCGGCGATACTGGTACAGCCCGCGCGCCTTCCATCGGGACACGCGGCTCGGCGGCGATCCAGCGTCTCTCTTTGCCTGCAACCGGAGTAGGAGCCGAGCGGTTGGGAAGGAAAATCCTGATGGAGTCCGATTGGCCTTCCAAGCTGTAGTAAGAATCAAGCGCTTTCCGCAATCTGTTCATCTCGGTCGCAACATCTGCGGAATGCTTGGCGCCGCGATCCTCTGGCCACAGTTCCCTGATCACCCTGTCCGGCTTCAAGGTGGCTTGAGAGTCCATATTCTGAAACAGGACTTCCAACAGCTTCTTGAGCTGGTTCTTGCCGGCAAAACTCTCACTGCCCAGGATTTTGCCGATCTGATTCCGGATAGCGTCGCGGTCCATAGGCTTGGCGGGGCTCCCATCCAAGGCTGCCGAAGACAGCAGGCAGGAAGCACTCCGGTTGAAGATAACGCCAATTATTACACCTGGCAGGAAGCGCATGGCAAGAAGCTATGAGAAAAGACGAGCAGACCGGCGAACCTTCTATTTAATGCAAGATTGTTTACGGCGGAAGGTCGAGGGATTAGTCTGAGAACACCCAGTTAGAGGAGACCAGCCTTGCCCGCATTTGAGCGCCACGTATTTGTCTGCCACAATGTGCGGCCGGAGGGTGCGCCGCGGCCCTCCTGCACACACGACGGCAAGAGCGATCTTCATGCCGAGTTGCAAAGACTAGCCAGGGAAGCCGGGCTGGGCGGACGTGTGCGCATCAACAAATCCGGGTGCCTGGACCAGTGCGAGCACGGACCGATGGTGGTGGTTTATCCCGATGTGGTCTGGTACGGCAACGTGCGGCCCGAGGATGCGGCGGAGATTGTGGCCGACCACCTGGTTGGCGGACGCCCGGTGGAGCGGCTGCGCATTGCGGACGAATGCCTGAACAGCAAAAGCTGCCCGCACCGGAGTGAAAATTCCGGAAGCTGAAGCCGAATCCCAGGTCTCAGATTTCCGGCCTGGGATTCAGCTTTCCGAGACTGCTATTGTCCCGGCGCCCCGGCCACAAGCGCGTCACGCTGCTGATGCAATGCCGCGTTGGAAGCCTGTGCTGATGCCAGGTTGTTCTTGGTTGTTATCAGAGCGACATTGGCGATGCCGCAGCCGATAAAGCCGCTGCACCGATCCACGACAGCCTGGGCCACGGCGACTTCCGCTGTCAGCACCGGGATGGCCAGGTCGCTTGTGCTGATCTGACTATTCAGAGCCGCAATCTGCTTCTGCCGTCTCCGTTCCTGAATTCCCGCGTAGTCGATAGTTGAGCCAAGTTCAACCAGGCGCTTGCACACCGGATCGTTGTCGAATTGCTCGCAGAGCGGCAGACCGAATTGCTCCGCCATGGCCAAATCCGGCTGCTGGGCGTTTGCGTAGCTATAGAACAACACTTCCTTGCACGCGTTGGAGCTGGCGCACACACCGCCGGCCCAGACATTACGCGCCGAGACGAGATCGCCCGATGCTTCAAAGGCCTTGCCGTAGCTGATGCAGCCGCCTTCGTTGCCTAGAGTGCAGGACCGCTGCCTTACCGACCTTGCCATCGCGGCGTCGCCCAGCTTGGCCTGCAACGCGTCCGCTACGGCTGCGCAGGCCGCTCCCGCTGCCTGGGGGTTCTTTTTGGGAGAGGTGCAGTCCTTGTACTGGTTGCGCTCACGTTTCTCCAGCCTAGCCAACTGGTCCTTGGAGAGATCCTGCAGCGGTACCTCGGGCGCTGCCATAACCGGCGTTGCGGCCGTAGCCGGCGTCGCGTCCTGCGGCGCACTTACAGCGGGAGATAAAGCTTCTGGCGGGGGAGGCACTGCTTGCGCATGAACCCGCACGGCACCGGCTATCAATAAAACCCCAATACACAGCAAAACAATCTGACGATTCATCCGCTGATCCTTTCCACTTTCCGAATGGTTTCCCGACTGCTCAACATGGCTCAAGTCAGATACAGATCATGAAAGCGATTGAGGCTCCCTCATTCATCGCGAGCAAGGCGAGAAGCGCGGATAGCCTTGCCCGCCATAGAAGACGGAAAGCGCAAAGCGTCCGCGAACCTCATTGCGACCTCGTGGTGCATGGGGTTGCCGTATGCGTTTTGAGACCGCGTCCGCCTTGAACAGGGGAAAACATTCAGGGCGGTCGTTGACGGGCAATAATTCTGCCAGGGTGTTAGCGAGAGTAAACCATCAAAACTGGTAACTAGGCAAGAGAAAAAACGTGGGTTTCGATGTGAATTCCGATTCCCTTTGTCCTGTTGCAGATGGGTGAAAAACTGCGGTGTGACTATCGAGGACTTTTGTACCCGCTTTTAACTTTCCTTTAGTAATGAGTACTACTCATTCTTCTCTCAAGCGCGCCGATGAGCGTGGCATGGAGGCTCACCATGGCACGTTTCCACATTTCGTTTCTGCTTTGCTTTGCATTGGTTGCGGTCCAGAGTGGGCTGGCGGCCAGCGTTCCGCGGGAGCACAGCCCCGTGACCGTTGTTAGTGGTGTCTACTCAGTTGCTTTCCATCTGAACATGGCGTCGAAGCTGCCGGCGGGGAGCACAATCATCTGCCGGGCACACATTGCGCCTGATCAGGGCAGTCCGGATTTGATGAATTCGCCGTCTGCCACGTTTCCTGTGGCTGCCTCAGGGCTGGTCACGGTGACCGGTTCGACGGCTACCTGCGTGGCGGAGATTCCGTTTTCCTGGACGCTGGAGAGCGCGCGAGGCCCATTTATTCTGAGCTACGAAATCGAAGCCGTGAGCTGCGCGGGAACTGCGCCGAAGCTGCTTGCCTGCAGTGCGCGGCAGAGCGCTGGGATGGCATTACTGTCCGCGGGCAGTAGGGCAAACCTCTATGTCAACCTGAGCTTTTGAGCATGGCGGCTGACCGCATTACGCAATCAGGTGTACAGGGTGCGGCCCGATGCGATATTCTTAGGCCTAATCCATGATCTTTTCGCGCGATTACATCGGGTATCTCGCCCGCCGGACCGTCAAGCACCTCATCGATGCCAAGATGATTGCCTCCACAGACTTGAAGGCGACTGAAGCGCGCGTCAATGCGGCGATGATCGAGGAGTTGTCCTTGGAAGACCGCATCAACGAGGAAGTACGCGTGATTCTCGACGCGTATTCCGAGGAGATGCGTAAGTCGGGCGCGCAATATGCCGAGATGTTCAAAAAAGTGAAGACTGAGCTGACCAAGAAGTACAAGGCGGTGCTATGAGAATCAGCCCCGACAAGCTCAATAAGCTGGCCCACACAGTGGCCGACACGCTGGCCGAGATCGACGAGGTCGGGTTCCTGGAGGATCGCAACACCATCCGCCAGGAGGCGCGCAAGGCGCTCACCGTCCTGCTCACCCAGGAGGCCGCAATCGACACAGCCGCCCGGACGAAAATCGCCAACCAGCGCAAGATCATCCAGGAAGGCTCGCAGGAGTGGGAGATTCTTTACCGCAAGTACTATAACGATGAAGTGCGCAAGCTGGGCATCTGAGGCTGCGCGGCGGGCCTGAACGGCTTTGGCAGCAAGCAGGATTCTTGTTAGACTAATCAAGTGGCCGGTAACGGCCGTTCTATATAACCTTGTGGCAAGTGTGTGGCGCTATCGTCTAGGGGTTAGGACGTGAGATTCTCAATCTTAAAACCCGGGTTCGATTCCCGGTAGCGCTACCAACCATTTGACGCTAAAGCCCGTTAAATCAACGGGCTTTTCCTTTGCC
>JBAPYY010000395.1:0-1699 GCA_049284975.1 Occallatibacter sp. | reverse complement strand
GTAAATGCGAGTTCGAAGATGACGCTTACCACACCGTATTCGTAATACTTGATTTCTCCTTGTAAGCTCTCGCCACTTTCCAGCTGCAGCGTCTCCAATGTCACTACTACTGGTGGATTCTTGTAGCGAACATATTCCGGTGCCGGGTACTTGAGACTTGGCTGCTCGACCTTGCGGGCGAGAATGAGATCCTGCAGCAGATCCAAGCGAATTGCCTCGCACACGTCGAATTGCAGGAGCACCAGCACTGACCCACCCAACGTGGTTTCAAAGGATTCAGTCACCGAATCTGTCATGATGGAATGATCTTACCTTCCAGGATCATTCGTCGTCCGTCTTATCCAGGCGGCTTCGTTCTGACCGGCATTCCGTCTCCGGCCCAGATTCTGGGCAGGACGGACTGCTCGTCGGGGGCATCCATTGCGCTCTGTCCGGATCGACGACAAACCGGGCGCCACCCGTAGACCGAACCCTACTGCGTTTATGCGGACTCATCGTCGTCACCACTAAGGCGCTCTCAATGAGCGCATCCGCCGCAACGCCGTCATTCGTTACGCAGAATGCTCATCGCTTCTGGTTCTAGATTGCCCTGTCTCTCTCCGCCTCCGCGCCTCTGTCACAAATTCCCTACAACTCGCGCAGGGAAACGGCTACGGGGCGGAGCGCAGCACGCACGGCGGGCAGCAAGCCGCCCAGAACGCCCATGGCCAGCGCGAAAATCACTCCCATCACGAGCAAGTTGAAAGTGATCTTGAAGGCAAAGGCTATGTTCGAGAAGGTCGAAAAATTCATGGTCTGCGTGGTCATGCCGTTCAGCGGAAGCACGGCCGCACAGCCGATAATGCCGGCGATCAACGAGATCAGCAGCGCCTCAAACAGGAATGAGAGGATGATGCTCCAACTGGAGAATCCGAGCGCGCGCATGGTGGCAATCTCGCGCCCGCGCTCGGCGACGGCCGAGTACATCGTGTTGAGTGCGCCGAATACCGCGCCGATCGCCATGATGGCAGCCACCAGCCCGCCCAACACGGTGATCAGCTGCGTCATGGCCGAAGATTGCTTCGCGTAGTAATCCACCTCGCGTTCGACTTCTAAATTCAATTGGGGATCGGAAGTAACGGAATCCTTGAACTTGTCGAAGGCCGCAGGCGAAGTGAGGTGAACGGTGGCAGATTGAAAGATGTTCTCCGGGCGCTTGAGCACCTGGTTCAAGATGCGCGCATCGCACCACATTTCGGAATCGAACGACGATCCGCCTGCGTCGAAGACTCCCACCACCTTCCATTGCCCGCCGCCGAAGGCCACGGTGTTGCCGACTGTCAGGCCCTCGTAAGTTTTCGATGCGTTCTTGCCGACGACGAGCTCGTCCAGGCCGGGTTGGAACATGCGCCCTTGAACGATTTTCACGAATTTGCGGATTTCGAGCACGTTGGACGAAACGCCGCGTGCCTCCACATTCGCGTCCGTGCCAGTGCTGATCAGCGGTATGGGAATGACGCCGACAACTTCTTGGGTGACCAACGGCTGGCCGGACGCGTCGCGCGCCACACCCGGCTTATCCTGCACAAGCTTTATGGAATCGAGAGTGATGCCGCCCATCATCTCCGATGTCGAGCCGGCACGCATCACCAGAGCATCGTCGGGCGTACCTGAGCCCACCAGCGTGGCCCTGAAGCCGCGCGCCAGTGAAAGCATGGCC
>JBAPYY010000394.1:0-3101 GCA_049284975.1 Occallatibacter sp. | reverse complement strand
GCTATAGCATGATGATCGGCGGCGACAAGGAGCCGGTCGAGTATCTGCGGCCTATCTTCGAAACGCTGGCTCCTGCGAAGGACAAGGGTTGGGGACATGTCGGTCCCGGCGGCGCAGGCCACTTTGTAAAGATGATTCACAACGGGATTGAGTACGGGATGATGCAGGCCTATGCGGAAGGATTTACGATCCTGGAGAGAAAGCAGGAGATGGCACTGGATCTGCCGCAGATAGCCGAAATATGGCGCTATGGCAGCGTTGTGCGCAGTTGGCTGCTGGATTTGATCTCAGACGCGCTCGGCAAGAATCCTACGTTGAAGGGGTTGGAGGCTTTTGTGGAAGATTCGGGCGAAGGCCGCTGGACAGTAGTCGAGGCAATCGACCTGAATGTATCCGCGCCAGTTATCACCGAGTCGCTTATGCGGCGCATTCGCTCGCGCGAAGTGAATAACTTCACTGACCGCATGCTGGCTATCCTGCGCAGCGAGTTTGGCGGTCATGCGGTGAAAGCGGAGTAACTCAGTAAGTTAGCTGGTTCAAGTGGCATGTAAAGAGCGCTGGAGGCGACTTAGTTATGGCAACAATGCAAATGAGTGTTCGCCCTGAGGACCTATCCCAGGTTTCACGAGGCAGCGAAAGAATTCCCGAGCCAGGAATTTTAGTAATCTTCGGCGCGTCGGGAGATTTAACCAAGCGAAAGCTACTTCCGGCGCTCTTCCACCTGGAGCAGGCAAAGCTACTGCCTGAGAAGTTTGTGATTGTTGGCGTGGCGCGACGCGCGCTGGGCGATGAATTTGCCGCAGAGATGCGCGCAGGGATTGTCGAATTTGGCGGTGTGGAACCGAGCGCTCCCAGACTCAACGATTTCGTGGAACGCATAAGTTACTTTCCGCTGAACTTTGACGATCCCAAAGATTATGCGGGGCTGAAGGTTGAGCTAGACCGCATCGACAAGGAGAAAATCATCGGCGGCGGCCGGCTGTTCTATCTGGCTACCGCGCCGGAGTTTTTTGCCGGGATTATCGAGAATCTGGGCGCCCAGGGAATGGCGCAACCTGAACAGGGCAAGGCCGCGATTGTGATCGAAAAGCCATTCGGTCACGACCTGGAATCTGCCCGGCAACTCAATCGCCAGGTAAATGCTGTCTTCCACGAAGAGCAGGTCTTTCGCATCGATCACTATCTCGGCAAGGAGACGGTGCAGAATCTTCTGGTGTTCCGCTTTGCCAACGGAATTTTCGAGCCGATATGGAAGCGCAATTACGTAGATCACGTGCAGATAACCGTGGCAGAGACGCTAGGCGTCGAAGGCCGCGGCCCGTTCTACGAGAAGGCGGGCGCACTGCGCGATGTGGTGCAAAACCACGTGATGCAACTGCTGAGTCTTGTGGCGATGGAGCCGCCATCGAGTTTTGATGCTGACAGCGTGCGGCGCGAGAAGCTGAAAGTCTGGCGCGCGATTCCTTCCATTCCGATTTTGAATGCGGTGCGCGGCCAATACGGGCCGGGATTGGTCGACGGCCAGCACGTGGTCGGCTACCGCGACGAAGACCGGGTCAATCCCGAGTCGAGCGCGGAGACTTATGCCGCGATGCGCGTCGAGATCGAGAACTGGCGCTGGGCAGGCGTTCCGTTTTATCTGCGCGCGGGCAAGCGACTGAAGAAGCGGGCCACGGAAATCAACATTCAATTCAAGCAGCCTCCGCTGCTGATCTTCAACCGCTTGCAGGCGAGCGGCCCATGCCGCGAGATTCAGCCCAACCTGCTCACCATCCGCATTCAGCCGGACGAGGGAATTGCGCTGCGCTTCGGGGCCAAGGTGCCCACGTCGGCGGATATGGCCGTCTGCCCGGTGAATATGGACTTCGATTATTCGGAGGCTTTCGGCAAATCGAGCGCCAACGGCTATGAACGGCTGCTGCTGGACGCGATGCTGGGCGACCAAACGCTGTTTGCGCATCGCGACGGCGTGGAGACCACATGGGCGCTGTGCATGCCGATCTTAGAGGCGTGGGCAAACAAATCGCCTGAGGTCTTTCCCAACTACATAGCCGGGTCGTGGGGTCCGGAGTGCTCCGATCATCTACTGGAGCGCGACGGCCATGCGTGGCGGAATAACCTGGGCAGAAAAGCGTAAGAGCAGGGAATAGGGACTAGGGACTAGGGACTAAGGGACTAGGTGGTGCTGACATCTTTGTTTCCCTCCTTGCGACCTCAACCGAGAAATGCAGGTCCTTCGGCTCCGCTCCGCTACGCACAGGAGGACAGCGCGGACTGGGTACCGTACTCTGTTAACTACCTTGATATCCCACCCCCACCCGTATTTTGCAAACAAATTCCTTGTTTTCATTAGTTTGCGGAATGGATATCGCTGCAAAATCCTCATAACAAAGAAGTTATTTGCAAAATCCTCTCCTCAAAGGAGTTACGGCGTTTTTGACGCTTCTTGGAGTTCAGCCGCGCTCAAGTCAAACCCTGGGGTGCTGCGCCTCGACGTCGATTGCGAAGGACACCGTGGAACGATTGTGCGCCGCACGAGGGTAATTATCTGCAAGAAGGTATTGTCGGACACCGTGACGCCGTGGAGGCCTTGAGTGGCGGAATAGATCTTGGGGCAGCGTGAGAAAAACAGGGAATGGAGAACAGACGGTTGCGGGGAGGTTTGTCGTCTCCCACCCTTGCGCCAGAAAAAAGGCGCAAGGATGGGGCACCCGGCACCCGGCCATCGAAATAAACGCCGTTTTATGCGCTTGGATCGTCTTTGGAGGCGCTGGAATTCGCATTAGGCCGTTCTGTGCTGGTTGCAGCTATCCGAGGGACAACTTCATTCATCGTATAGAAAACAAACTGTTCACCCAGTTTAGTCAATTCATATTTCTTTTCGTCGTCGAAGGCGGAAGCCAATGTTCGGCTCGCGGTCCCCTGGCTCTTCTTGGATTGAGATTTGACGAAATTCCCGTAGTAGTCAACTTGCCGATGTTGTCTGATCACGTGACCTGTGCTGAGATCCTGGATCAGTAACTTAAAGAGATCAGCATCTGCTGAGTCTTCTCGAACGGCTTCGCCGTGAATGGCCCCCCACACGTCCTGCCGTGTAACGC
>JBAPYY010000393.1:0-4172 GCA_049284975.1 Occallatibacter sp. | reverse complement strand
CCTTCCGGCAGCTTGCAATGTAGTGGCCGCGAGCAGCATTAATATGGTCGGAACCATGCGTGCGCTGAATTTAACCAATCTCGGTTCAGGCTGGGTGGTAAGTACGCCGCCGAACGGCGCGGCCTATACCCGGCGGGTGGGTACGACTGAAGAGGCGGCTGAGTGCCACCTGGAACGCACGGGCCGAGTGGTGTTCTATACCGGATCCACACCCGTGGCCGGCGAACAGATTGGGGTGAGTTACCGAACAATGGGCAGAGCCGTGGGTCGTGCGGTCAACAACGCATGCCAACAGGTGCTCGCGGCGGCTGGAATGCCGACCGAAGCTGCGTGGATCGGCTCGGTGACCAATCCGCCAGCGCGCAGCTCAGCGGATTGCCGCAATGCCGCTCTCGTGATGGAGCAGGCGGCGGCGGGCGTGAGCGCGCTGTGGAGCGGAACTTACAGAGGGACCCGGTCAAGCTTCGCTACGGATGTGTGGCCGGGCGACGCACTACTCCTGAACGCGCCTTCGACTAATTTGGACGCGCAGGTGGTGGTGCGGACAGTTACGGTGAGTTACAAAGCAAGTTATCCCGATCGGGTGGAATACGCTATCACTTTCGCCAACGATTGGGCTGACGACCTGGCTATCAAGACCAGCACAACGGTGCCCGCCAATGCGTGGCTTCCGGCGGCGATCGCTCCTCCGGTGCTGGCCAATCTCAATAGCCTCACGGTGACCACGCTGAATGGCACAACGGTCGCGATCAACGCGGGCGTTACGCCACCAACCGGCGGAGGATTCGAAATTCGTTTACGGGATTTTGACTTCATGCCGGGCGAGGATCCGAGCCTGGTGATGCGGTCGACTCAGTCGACGATCACATTCTCGCGTATCGCCGCCAACGACCGGTTCTATATACGGATGTATAACGGATCGACTCCGCCCAATTATTCTGAGTTTTCAACGGCTTTGTTTATCAACCTGCCGCTGTGACCGTAAACGATAATTTTTCGGAACGAGCGATTAGCGGAGGAGTTCGGCGAATGCGGATGATGAACGAATTCGAAGCGCAGGTGCTGAGCGACTTGAGCGTGCTAAAGACGCAGATGACTGGCTTGATGGGCAACGGCAACGGCGGGCGCATTGCTGATCTGGAGCGGCGCCTGGAGCGGCACGAACAAAACTGGCAGCGCGCCAAGGGATTTTTGGCGGCTGCCAGTGTGTTGTTTGCAGTGATCGAAGTGGCCTTCGAGGCTTGGCACCGGCATTAAGGCGATGCTTTGCTACCCGGCGTTCTTCTCCCAGTTCTTGGGCCGTTTGTTCTGTTGCAATACCTTCTTGCGCAGGCGTAATGACTTGGGCGTTACTTCGACCATTTCATCTTCGGCGATAAACTCGATGGCCTGCTCCAGGTTGAGAGCCTTCACGGGCACCAGGCGAATGGCTTCATCCGCGCTTGAGGCGCGCATGTTGGTCATATGCTTTTCGCGGACCACATTCACGTCGAGGTCCTTGTCGCGCGAATGTTCGCCGATAATCATTCCCTCGTAAACCTCGACGCCAGCTCCCACAAACAACACGCCGCGTTCTTGCAGGCCGTTCAGCGAATAAGTGGTGGTGAGTCCCTGACGGTCAGAAACCAGAGCGCCTGTGGGGCGCTGCGGAATCTCGCCCTGGTAGGGGATGTAGCCGTCGAAGAGCGCGTTCATGACGATGGTGCCGCGCGTGTCGGTGAGCATTTCACTGCGGAGGCCGATGATGCCGCGGCTGGGCACGCGAAACTCCATGCGTACGCGGCCAGAGCCGTGATTGTGCATCTTGGTCATCTCGCCCTTGCGCGGCCCGAGCTTCTCGATGACCACGCCGGTGTATGTCTCGGGCACGTCGATGGTGAGATGCTCCACCGGCTCCATGCGCACGCCGTCCACCATCTTGGTGACAATCTCCGGCCGGCCGGCGAGAAGCTCGAAGCTCTCGCGGCGCATCATCTCGATCAAAATCGCCAGTTGCAATTCACCACGGCCCAGCACCTTGAAAGTGTCCGGAAAGCCGGTGTCTTCCACGCGAATTGAAACATTCGTCAGCAGTTCTTTTTCCAGGCGTTCGCGCAGGTTGCGGCTGGTGACGTACTGGCCCTCGCGCCCTGCAAACGGCGAATTGTTCACGCTGAATTGAATGGCGATGGTCGGCTCATCAATCACAATCAGCGGCAGCGGCGCGGGATTTTCGACGCTGGTGATGGTCTCGCCGATGGTGATGCCCTCGACGCCAGCCACGGCAACAATGTCGCCCATGGTTGTCTCAGTGGTTTCAATTCGCTTGAGGCCGCTGAAAGTGAACAATTTCGTGATGCGCGTCTTCTGCAGCGTTCCATCACGCTTGGAGATGGTCACGTCGTCGCCGGCATGCAGCGTGCCCTGGAAGACGCGGCAGATGGCGATGCGGCCAAAGTAATCCGAATAATCGAGATTGGTGACCAGAATCTGCAGCGTGCCTTCTGCGTCACCGGTGGCCGGCGGAATCTCGGAGACGATGGTCTCAAAGAGCGGCTGCAAATCCACGCCAGGTTTAGCCGGGTCGAGCGACGCAGTGCCGTCTTTGGCGACCGCGTAAAGCACCGGGAAATCGAGCTGCGTTTCGTCGGCATCGAGGTCGATGAAGAGGTCGTAGATCTCGTTCAGGACTTCCTGCGGGCGCGCGTCGGGGCGGTCAATTTTGTTGATCACCACGATGGGCTTGAGATGAGCTTCGAGCGCCTTCGCCAGAACGTAGCGAGTCTGTGGCAGCGGTCCCTCGGCTGCGTCAACCAGCAGCATGACGCCGTCTACCATCTTCAGTGCGCGCTCCACCTCGCCGCCAAAATCGGCGTGGCCGGGTGTGTCCACGATGTTGATCTTACCGCCTTCAAAGACGATGGCCGTGTTTTTGGCCAGGATGGTGATGCCGCGCTCCCGCTCCAATTCGTTCGAGTCCATCACGCGCTCGGCCACTTGCTCGTTGGCGCGGAAGGTGCCGGATTGCCGCAGCATGGCGTCTACGAGGGTTGTCTTGCCGTGGTCAACATGGGCGATGATGGCGATATTGCGTATGGTCTGAGTCACAGGGGAGCTTTTCCTTCTCTTGGGTTCGGCCAAGCGGGCCATGGGTTTGGAGAGAAATACAGGGATCAGGGGTCAGAGACCAGGTATCAGAAGACCCTCAAAGTACTCTCAACATAGAGTCATTTGCCGCACAATGCGTCACTTCTATTGTAACAGCAGCTTGAAAAGCGGGGTTACGGGCAGGTGAATGCGACGCAAGCCTTCTGGAATCAGGCCCCGAGGGTCGCATACATCGCGGTAGAATGGCCTTGCTTCGCTTTTGGATTGCGCATGAATAAATCGGCAAAATCTCGGCAAGCAAAGCCGCGTTCACAGCGCGTGGTTCTGGTGTGCGCAGTTGCGTTTGCCGTTTTGCTGGTGCTGTTACGGATGTTGAGGTTTGTGCATTGGCGGTATTGATGGCGTAGATCGGATAGTGTCCGTTCGGAGGGAGCAGAGGCCTTCAGGCCTCTGGATGCCGCATTTCAGGATCAGTGGCTTTAGCCGCGGAGTCTTGATTGGGGATAAGGCCCGGGCCTGAAGGCCGCACTAATCCAATGCGTGCTGTTTCAGGAGCCTGAAGGCTCCTGCTCCCTCCGGGGCTCTCCCAGGTCCCAAAAGTGGGACCCTGGCTGCCGCTCGCCTCTAGCCCTATTTCGGATTCTTGATGACAGAGCCCGTCGAGAACCAATGTATTTGACCAGTTATCTGGTCAGTGCCAGTAACAAAAGGGTAAAACTTCTCTTGGCGCAGCCAAGGAAGAATAGATGGCCGAAAAGAAACGATAAGTGCGATGTTAGCATTTTTGACCTTTTTGTTCTCGACTCTTTGAAAGGGGCAGGCCATATCAATAGTGCTGTTCGGATCTAATACGGAAGCCGCAAAACGAGGGTCTATCAATCGAAAACCGTAGGCTTTGGGTTCGACCACAGTTAGAACATACGGCGTGTTAATTTGTAACAATTGGACTTGGCGGATCGCACATTCCGATTTGACATCATAGAGCGGTAGAAAGCCATCATTCTTGACTGTAAAGGGAGTAGCAAATGGGTCGTCAGGATTTGTGGCACTTTGTGGTGTGACCGAGATTCTGGGCAACATACTCG
>JBAPYY010000392.1:0-2462 GCA_049284975.1 Occallatibacter sp. | reverse complement strand
GCGCAGGCTACCGCGATTGTCAATCGTAGTCTTGAGCGCGCCGGTCCTGCGCTGATCAAGCCTTACAAGGAGTGGCTCAGCGAAGACTACCTAATCTTCCACGTCCGTGAGATTACAGGTTCACCGTCTGTTGCGGACTTGATTCAACAGCATGGTTCGCGCATCGCGCAGGTCGTTCGCGGAGATCTCGGCCAACTAGCTGAGAGCGAATGCAATGAGGTATTGCAGTCGCGCATTTCCTACTATGTAAACGATCTTTCAGTGATCGGATGGAATGCGGCCTTTCTTTATGACAGCACGTCGGGTGCGCAGACAGCGATCCAATTGTTGGAATACGCGAACTCGCAACTGCTTGAGTTTCGGCATTATGACGAACTCCTGACGGCAGAGTTGGAGCGTGTGTACAAGTTGCTTGATAAAGGAACGGGCATACTCGCGCGATGGCGGCTTGCGCGATCGGCCACTCGGCTGCATACGGTGCTCCTGGATGTGGCGGAACTTACGGAGCACGCAGACAACGCGATCAAGTTTCTGAGCGACATGTTCTCGGCGCGCCTCTACAAGCTGGCGGCTTTGAAGGTAGGTGTGCCCGACTACAAGGACCTCGTTACCCGGAAAGTCCACACTGCCGAGGAACTGTATCGTTTTATGGTGGATCAATTTAACCAGAGCCGAGCGTTCTTTCTGGAGCTGACAGTGGTCGTTATTCTGGTGATCGAACTAGTGTTCCTGTTTCGCGGAGTGCCTTTTTAGAACGGCGGTGGAATCGGATACGGACCCTGGAGGTGTGCTGGGTACGCAGAACCGTAGTCGGCCATGGTCCAAATGCCCGGAAATGGAGTTCGAAAGGCGCAATCTCTCCATCAGCGGTTATCCGTCGGCGGTCTGCGTCAGGCGGAGAGCTGTGGCGATGAGGGCCGCAAGCAGAAAGGCAGCCGAGGTGATGCACAGCGCGGAAGCCAGCCCGCCATGTTCCGAAATACGGCCGATAACGTAAGGCGCGGCGGCGCTGGCTATGCGGCCGATGTTGTATACGAATCCCATGGCGGTGCCGCGAAGGGAGGTGGGAAATAGTTCGCTGGCGATGACGCTAAAACCGCTGAAATAGCCTGTGCCGAAGAAGCCAACCAGCGGGCCGATGAACAGCAACGCAACGGGATTGCGGACCGAAGCAAAGACCGGCACCAGCGCGGCGGCCACGAGAAGAAAGCCGATGTAAGTGTATTTGCGGCTGAAGCGGTCTGCCAGAAAGCCGAAGGCAATGTACCCCAGAAATGTGCCGCCCTGCATGACGATGGTCCAAACGGAGGTTTGGACGATGCTGAGGCCGCGACCGCCCTGGGCCACGGGCATGGAGAGATAGCGAGGCAGCCAGGTGAAGAGTCCCCACCAGGCGAAGAGCGTCGCGGCGTTCATGGTGGCGCAGATTAGCGTGCTTCGTCCCAGCGAGCCACGAAAGAGTTGACCCAGTGGAAGTTTGCGCGCGCGTTCTTGCTTCCAGGTCTCCGGCTCGCGCAGGTTGCGCTGCAGCCAGAGAGTGACCAGCGCGGGAGCTATGCCGACAAAAAAGACCGCGCGCCAGCCGAAGTGGGGCATGACGAGCGCGACAATGCCTGCTCCCAGCGCATAGCCCACCGCCCAGGAACTCTGCACCAGGGCGAGCGCCTTGCCGCGATGGCGCGCCGGCCAGGTTTCGGCCACCAGCGCTGCGCCGGAGGCCCATTCGCCGCCCATGCCCAGCCCTAGCAGCATCTGGCAGAGCATGAGCTGCCAGGCAGAGTGAGTAAAGCCGCACAGGGCCGTCGAGACCGAGTAGACACAAATGCTGACAGCGAGAGCGCGGACGCGGCCATAGCGGTCAGCAAAGCGGCCAAAAACCATGCCGCCCACCGCCGCCGAAACCAGCACAGCAGACATCATGGCCCCGCTGACCGCCGCGGAAAGATGCATCTCGCGCTGCACCTGGCCGAGCACCAGCGCGTAGAGCATCACGTCCATGCTATCAAGCATCCAGCCGAGGAAAGCGGCCAGGAGGGTGCGCTTCTGTTCTGATGAGGCTTCGGACAGCCAACTGGTGATTCCGTTCAAAAAGCGCTCCCTGATGCAGTAAAGTCTTAGCATACGAAAGTGGGACGGCTTGCGCGTAGCGATTGATACCGGCGGCACATTTACTGACTGCGTCTACCTGGCGGACGGGCGGCTCCAGGTGGTGAAGCTGTTTACCACCCCTGCTGATCCTTCGCATGCCGTACTCGACGGTCTCGGGCGCATCGGGGCCGGCGACAAGCTGGATGTGCGCCACGGCACCACGCTGGGAACCAATACCATGCTGGAGCGGACGGGCGCGCGCGTGGCCTTTGTGACCACGGCGGGATTCGAAGACACCGTCTCTATCGGACGCCAGACGCGTAGCCGGCTCTATGATTGGTTCGCGCCGTTGCCGGTTCGCCTTGTGCCGAAAC
>JBAPYY010000391.1:0-9974 GCA_049284975.1 Occallatibacter sp. | reverse complement strand
GTCCATTCCGCCGAAGTTCTGAATGGCGTTGAGGCGCTTGACGATCACCTTCTTGCGGCTCATGGCAAGTGCACCTTTGGCCAGGCAGACGGAGACAATCATGGGTAGCATCTCTGGGGTCAGGCCTACGGCCACAGCCATTGCGAAGAAGAATGCCCCCTTCCAATCGTGCTTGGTAAAGCCGTTGATGAAGAAGACCAGGGGTACCATAACGGCCATAAGCTGAATCATGAGCCATGTGAAACGGCTCAGGCCCTGGTCGAAACTCGTCGGAGTTCCCTCCTGGGTGATGGAACTCGCCATGGTGCCGAGATAGGTATGGACTCCCGTAACGACAACGACCGCGGTCGCTGTGCCGCTTTGGACGCTCGTGCCCATGAAGCATATGTTCTTGAGCTCGACCGGTGAGTTTGTTGCGTTCGGGTCGGCATCGTGAAACTTCTCGACAGGGAGCGACTCTCCAGTCAGAGTTCCTTGGCTGACAAACAGATCTTTCGCGGACAGAACCCGCACGTCGCCTGGGATCATGTCTCCCGCGGATAGATTGATGATGTCTCCGGGAACGAGGTTGCGAAGGGGTATCTCCTGGGGCTTGCCGTCCCGGACCACCGTGGCGGTTACGTGGATCATCGCCTTGAGCTTCGCCGCGGCCGCGCCTGCGCGAGCTTCCTGCAAGAATCGGAGAGTGACGCTCAACGCGATCATGCCCGCCATGACGCTTCCAGCACGTGGATCGCCGGTGGCAAAGGAGATCGACGACAGAACCGCCAGCAGAATGACCAGCGGGTTTCGAAGGATGATCAGGAGACTGATGAACCAGCCGCGCTGGCGCTCCTGCGCAACCTCGTTCGGTCCTTCAGTGCGCCCTCGCGAGTCGGCCTCGGTTTGTGTGAGGCCCGCGGAAGCCGTGTGCAAGGAGCGAAGCAGTTCATCCCCGTTTTTTGCCGCTGCATCGAGGACAGCAGGGGAGACACGAATGTTATGGTTCTTTGCCTTTGCGGGGATTTGGGACTCATCCGGTGCGGGAAGAGCCGCAGTATTGCCAAAAGCGCCGTGGGTCACCTTCGCGAGAGCGTTCTCGGGGGCGTGATTCGAATCAGGTGTCCCCATTTTCTTAGGCCCCTTACCGGACCACGCTCTAAACTTCGAGCTGAGATACGAGCTGGTGCCGACGAAACCTGCCGGAATCGTCGTCGTCAGGATGACGGCGTAGCCCAACCCAGGCTACTGGTTACTATTCCAGGTTATTCGCTTTGTTTCTGTGACTTTCCCCGCTTCATCATCCAGCCGATCACTGTTCCAGTCGCAATGCCGGCCGCAAATGCTATTGCGGCGGTTTCAAGCGGGTGTCGCTCGAAGCGCCTCTTTGTGTTGTAAAGAAGTTCCGCGGCGGCGGCGGTGCCATCTCTGGCCGCGCGCTTGGCAGCTAAGACACTGTCTTCCAGCGCGTCGGCAACCGCAGACGCCGCCCGGGTCGCCTTGTGCGTTGAATCGTCAATCTGTTGGCCCACGTGTTCGAATACTGATTGCTCCATTGCGTATTAACCTCTCTCGTCCTTGAGTGTGATAGTGATCTGCCTTTGCTCCGAGGGCTCTTCAGCCTTGCCGATTCTCAGCCTGGACCGACTACTGATTAAGATTGGGGCGGTGGTGATGATGGTGCACGATCACTACAACCCGTCCCCATACCGCATAGGGTACTGCAAAGCATAAAATGAGAACAAAACCGGCCCAGAACCTGTTTAAACCCATTGTGACCTGAGGTTTCGCGATTCTTTGAGCAACTTTGACCTACAGGTAAATCGCGGCACTTTGAAGTGACTGATGTCTTCCGCACGCATCATCTTAGAACAGCATCATGCGGATGTATGGTCACAACTGACCGCCGACACTCCGCTCGTGGGAACAATCAGCCGCAAATCAGCCCAAAGGAGTAGATCCTGCGGCGGCTCTTTCTTTCCTCGTTCCGGTGAAGCAGCCCCGCGTAGATCAATCGGCCGTGATTCGAGTGCCTTCGTCCAGACGGCTTGAATTGAGTAGACGGATGTGAGCGATATTGCACAGAAAGAGGAGCGAGCACTCTCGTACAG
The DNA here is from genome assembly GCA_049284975.1 of Occallatibacter sp. Taxonomy (GTDB): domain Bacteria; phylum Acidobacteriota; class Terriglobia; order Terriglobales; family Acidobacteriaceae; genus Telmatobacter. The sequence continues at coordinate 7,884 of JBAPYY010000391.1, read as the reverse complement.
TTCAACCAAAGAGGCGTCCTGAAGCAATTCCACGCAGTAACCATTTCTCCGCAGCCCTCCCAAGTCCCCGTACACACCCCCAATCTTGCCCATCCTTAATGCCTCTGGAGAGGGTTCGCCAGAAAGCGAACCCATCTCTCTGTGTGGTCATCTCTGTGTGGTGGTTTCGCGAGATGGTCAAAACACGGAAGCGCAGAGCAGCTTAGCGCCTGTTTCTCTTTCTGAGATAACTCGGCATTGCCCATGCCGTGCGGTGGTCGTTTCTGCTCAGACACCGACGATCAAGGTCTCTATCCTGAAAAGCTTGGGGGCGCTCGACAAAGGTCCCCAATAGTGAGAGGTTCATATGAAAGGATTTAAGTTCGCTGTCCTGGCAGCTTTTGTGGGATGCGCTATGATCGCAACCGTTCCAAAATCACCTGCCCAGATTAGCGTCGAGATCGGAGTCGCGCCCGAGTGTCCGTACGGTTACTACGATGCTGCACCTTATGACTGTGCCCCCTACGGCTATTACGGGCCGGAATGGTTCACAGGTGGCGTCTTCATCGGCGCTGGTCCATGGTTTCATGGTCCTGAGAACTTCCGGGGACACGTCAACAATCGCTTTCATCCGGAACACGGTTATAGCGGACCGAAGCCACAGCGCGGGGAGAAAGCGGAGCCTTCAAACCGTCTTGATAAAGTTGCCCACTTCAAAGGAAACGAAGTTCGCGATGGGCGCGGCCACGTGGGTGGGGGCAAGCACTAAGGTCAATCGTGCTAGATAGTCAGATCCCTAGGACAACTGTGTCCGAGTAGTTAAGGGAACGGTTGTCCCAACGGTGGTTGCTATCGCGCTTTCCCGCACTGTAACCGAACGTCGGTGGGCAACCGCAAGGGTATGGCGAGCCGGGCGAACCGGAAACGCAGATTCCATCAATCTGTCAAGAGACGCTTACGGAAATGACTGGGACTACGCGTTCTCGCGTGAGCTTCTTCATGAATCGGTTTCTGCAAGCTGGGATTTATCGCATACAACGGCCGCATTCAAGTACACAATTCTTTGCTGAAAGTAGTTATCCATGATCGAATGCCTGATGATACCGCAGTGGAGCCTGGCCTCCCGAATGCGTCGAGGGGCCGGCCGGCCCAAGCTCGCCAAGAGTACCAGGACCGGTCATAATTGACCAGAATTGAAAATGAAGCACTGAGATACTGGCGATAATTATCAACTTTGTTTGTCGGAGCGAGACATGCCAGAACTCAAAGCTTCCATCTTGATCGTCGAGGATGAGGAATCCGTGCGAACCTCCCTCGCAGAGGTTCTCAGGGTACTCGGACATCGCGTCCGATGTGCGTCGGATGGCCTGGCCGCCCTGGCCGAGATTAACCAGGAGATTCCAGAAATTCTTCTGTCCGACCTCAACATGCCGGGCATGTCTGGCTTTGAATTGCTACCTGTAGTCCGCTGCCGATTCCCAGCTGTCCGTGTGATAGCGATGAGCGGTGCGTTTTCCGGAAACCAGGTCCCATGCGGCGTGACGGCCGATGCATTTTATGCGAAGGGTAACGGTTTGGCTGTCCTTATGAAGGCGATTGAAAGTCTGCCCTTTGCAAATCGGCAATCTTGCGAAGCGCCCGAGCCTATCTGGATCCAACGGAACAGGCGCGCTGCCAATGGGGCGGAGTTTGTGACGGCATTCCCGGATTGATTCAGAGGTTTTTATCCGCAACGCACACGGCGCGAGCGATGCAGATTAAGTGGCATATCCTCCCGAGGGCAGCAACCCTTCTAAACAGTCGTCGGCCCTTCCAGCAGAGGCTTGGCGGCCATGGGCCTTTTCAGCGAGCAAGAATGTACATCCATCCCCACAGGGTCGGAGTGGGGTCAGGCGATGAAGACTTCAATTGCGAGCCGCATTCTTAGATACAGAGCAATCATGTGGGATCTGCTCCTTTCTGCTGTTGGATGTTTCGTATTGAGGCGTTGCTTCCAATTGGTCGCTGAGGAAGGAGATTGCTTGGAGGCGAAGGCAACCGAATTCTCTTTTGGCCAGGCCCGCGACCCACTCGCGTATGCGGGTACGGCGCTCATTCTTCTGGCTCTTGCTGCGAACGAACAACCGGGGCTGATTCGTTCGGCCTCAGAAACTCATTCCTTGTAAAACGCAGGGATCCTAACAGGCCGACGGCTCCTTCATTATGGGTCAGCTTTTATTGCAATGGGACGAGGACGCAGGGGGGCTTCAGAACAAGTCTTCAAGCACAAAGCTTCGGCATGGAGCGGTCAGAAGAGCTTGCCGGTTTGGGGACAAGGCGTGGCTGCTGAGCTTCGTTCTCGGGAAGGCGATCGAGAAGGACTGCTTTGAGTAGCGATTTGTGAACCTGGATGCGGCCGTTGTAATCAATGAACCCGAGTTTGCGAAAGCGGTTCATGAAGAAGCTGACGCGGGAACGGGTAGTGCCGACCATCTCTGCAAGGGTTTCCTGCGTGACGGGAGGAATGAACTTTGTCGGTTCTCCAGGCTCGCCGAATTCGGCCATTAGAAGGAGCAGCCTTGCCAGCCGCTTTTCGCTGGAGTTGAAGAGCTGATCGACAAGATCTGCTTGAGTTCGGATGCTTCGAGCGAGGAGGTGAGACAAGAACAGATCGGAGAATGCGTGCTCGTCATGCATCACCCGGATCATTTCACTTCGAGTGATCTTCATCACATTCGACGACGTGATTGCAGTCACAGTGGCTGATCGGTGTTCGGCGGTTCCAGTAAGCGAATCCTCTCCGATAAAGTCCCCGGCGGAGAGAAGCGTAATCGTAGCTTCCTTGCCGTTCGCCGATACGACGGTGACTTTTAACCGCCCGCTTTGGAGATAGAAAACACAATCGGCCCGGTCACCCTGGGAGAATAATGCACCTTTTGGATCGCAGTGGACAATTCTTCTGCCCGTTCCAGCGCAGGCAAGAAAGTGAGCAAGGTCGAATGTCGGAACCATGTCGAGCGCGTTAATTTCCGAGTGAGCCATGACAGTTGCTCCTTTCAGGATTGTGCGCTCGGCCCTGCGTAGCGCAAGGAAATCGTCGGCCTCATAAGCGTGGAATGATCGCGTGAACGCCAAGAATGGATTTACCACCCGTCACGACGATCAAGGCCACATTGCAAATCGAAGAACGGGCCCAGGAAGCGGAAGAATGCCCTCTGTACGAGCATCCCGCGGCACTTGCAGGACCAGTGTTCTAAAGTTGGGGGCGGATGTCTGTTCCGAATTGCTCACAATTCCGGCAATAACGAAGAAAATATGTCTTTGATCGCTCAGGCATTTACAACGCGCTGTTCGGCTTTCCACGTATTTGTCTGGATGGCACGCCCAATTTGAACCTGCTCGGCAGGGCGGACGCGAGTTCGCAAAATGTTGGCCATATAGGTCTGGGCAACCCTTTTCCAGATCATAGGCCGAGAATAAAGATAGGCGCGTTCGCGCATTGCCTGGCGTGCCTTGTCGTCGTCCAGCAGCGCGATCGTCGCTTTTGCGATGGCCGCCGGGCTTTCAAACGGCACCAGCATTCCGCGTCCATGGTCCAGCACTTCCGCGGCGTACCAATATGGAGTGGAGATGATGGCCTTCCCCGCGCCCATGGCATATGCCAGGGTTCCCGATACCGCCTGCGCTTCGTGGCAATAGGGAGTGATGTAAATGTCGGCCGAGCCGACCAGCGCAGCCATCTCTTCGGGAGCGACAAACCGATTCACGAACAGGACCTGCCGTTCCACTCCAAGTTTCTTGGCCAGGGCCTGTAACTCGAGCCTGTAGCGATCCCCTTCACGGGCGCGGACGTGGGGGTGAGTGGCGCCCGCAATCATGTAGACTGCATTGCTATGATCGGCTAGGATTTCCGGCATGGCTTGGATGACACTTTCGAACCCCTTGTTAAGGGAGAGCAGCCCAAACGTGAGAAGGACGCTCTTGCCCTGGCAAGAGAAGCGATTCTTATAGAGGTCCGGTTGCTCAAAAGGCAAGTCGGGGATGCCATGAGGAATCAGGTCGATCTTCCCGGCCGGGACCCTGAAGACCTCCCGCAGAATACGCGAAGAGTGTTGGCTCATGACGATGAGTCGCTCGGAGCGTGCGGCAATCTTGTGCATTACAACCCGTTGGTCCAGGTTCGGTTCGCGAAGCACTGTATGCAGAGTTGTGATGACCGGCATCTTCAGATGCTTCAGCAACTCGATAATGTAATTCCCGGATTTGCCTCCGAAAATTCCGTATTCATGCTGTAAACACACCAGATCGACATTTTCTGCATTCAAGAACTCGGCGGCCGCTCTGTAGGACGCGAGATCGCTTTCGCAGATCTCAAATCGCACCCGCTCGGGGTACAGGTAGGATGATTGCCCGTCGTTGATTGCTACGACCGATAGTTGGGCAGCTCCGTATTCGGCAGCGATCGCGTCACACAGATCTGTGGTGAAGGTTGCAATCCCACACTGCCTCGGAAGGTGATTCCCAATCACCGCGATCCTGGCCGGGCGTTGCGGACGAGGCGCCAGTTGAAGGGAGGATGTTGAATCGGCTCCGAATATCTTATTCCGTGCTTCCGGCTGAATGAGATGGGTTGATTGCAAATTAAAAGTAGTATTTGGAGCGGCCATTCACATGTCTCCAATGATCGTCAGGTTGTGATTGAAAACAATTTAAGCCCGCATAGGGACGTGGATTAGTTTGGCGAGCTCAAATGTTTTCTCAGAAGCCGCCATCGAGTAGTCCTGAGCCCTTGAGCTCAGCTCTTCCGCGGCTTCGTGATCGCCACGGCGGTGCGCGGCTGCGGCGGCAGTGTGGGCGTGGGCTGCGTAAATATGCAGGTCCGCCGCGGTGTCATATTTGCTCTGGGACATTGTGTTCACCTCGTCGAGGAAACGTTCTGTCTGCTGCATATGCAGTCTTCCACGTTGTATGTGAATACTCTGAGCAAACTTATACATATCCGCCAGGCTGCTTCATTGCGTCCAAAGCGACGATGCTGACGGAGGATAAAGGGAAGCTCGAGAAGAGAATCGCACAGCCACAATGAGCTTTAGAATTCGCCGCACACTACTCACGAACCATGGTCAATTGTGTACAGCCAACTCATGTTTGCCAGCCGTAGATTGATCTCACTCAGTGTCGCGCCGCTGCGAACCTATTACCGGTCCGTCAGTTGGAAGGCAAGTCGTAGAGGTCTTGGCATCAAGCTCGCGCTATCCGACCAAGTCATTTCCTAACCGACCGGCACCAGGAGAGCACGATTGACCGCACACTATGGGAGTTAAGCGATGTACTACTATTTTGGTGGAATGCACTGGATCTGGTGGATTGTCTGGATATTCTTTTGGATGATCTTCTTGTCATTCATGATGCCGATGCGCCGATCCACTTACCGGCAAATGCAATCGCCCCTGGAAGTCCTGAAAAGGAGATATGCCGCCGGAGAGATCACAAGCGAGGAATACGAAGAACGGCGGGCCAAGCTCCTGCGGGATGCAAATGTGAAATAGGGAAGTCTCCCCGGATTCAGCCAGCCACGGTCTAAAGAAATCCAGGAATCGTTGCGTTTATCGGGCGACATAGGCGGTTAGGAGAAGCAGAGAAGCCCATCACCTATCCTTATAAGGAGCAGTCAAACATTTTGGAGTCGGGATCAAAGTCAGCGCGCTCTCATCGGTGGCTGTTTGCCCACTAGATCATTTGGCCTTCCCAGGAAGCTCTCTGGGGACAAGTACCAGTGCCGCCCACTGGCCAGAACGATCACTCTGATGGAAGTATTCTCTTTGTAAAGATGAATCAAAGAAAGAATCCTGTCGCCACCGAAGCAGTAGTTGCCGGTTTTTCGCGATCAGGCGGTGGAGAGTTGAAGCACGCACCGTGACCTCAAGGCAGTTCGATTTCTGCGTTCCCGACGAACTCAGTGGGAAAGAATCCTGGCTTCAGGGGATGTAATTGCGGGCGGCCCGGTAGCTGCCCTTGGCGTGGCATCCTGAGCCATTTTCCGGTTGCGATGTCAAAAAGGGTGTGCAGAATTGCTCAGAAACCGGTAAGAGGTCGGGGTAGTCTGATTTCCTCCAGTTGAGGTGGTTTCATGACCGCCGCCCTTAAGCCAGGTTGGAGCAGTCCCTCCACCATCCTCTTCGCGTCCGAGTTGGTTCCTGAGGAGAAAGCCTTTTCCTTTGCTTTAGCAGAGGTCGCTGGGCTTGGGGCGGACCTCATTATTTTTCATGCATTTGGCGGTTCAGATGTGGCCGCATCAGAGGATTCGGCGCTCTGCGGCTATGACTATGCCGCTGGCAGTTTTGAGAAGCTCCGCCTTGAACCTCTAGCCCAGCGCGCCAGAGATCTTCGCATCCCCTGCACGATCGTGGTCCGGCCCGGTTTGCCCGCCGACCAGATCCTCACTTTCTTGCGCGAGCGGAAGATCGACCGTGTTGTGATGGGCGCTCATTCTCCAGGCCCGGTCGGAAAGTTGCTGGTGGGCTCAGTAACCGAGGCAGTGCTCCGCGCAGCCGCCGTCCCTGTGTGCATTGTTGGCCCCAACGTGGTCGAGGGTACATATCACAACCCTGTCACCCGTAATATCCTCTGTGACGTCAGCAAGCCAGAGGCCAGCAGAGTGGTGGCAAACTTTGGCGCGGAACTCGCCGCCAAGCATAAGGCCAGCTTGATCCTGCAGCAGGTCATTCCGCCCCAGAAGCGCACCGAGGTCCTCGGCGACCGCACCATCCACGAAATTGAAGCCGAGTTGCCCGCTCTGGTTCCAGTCAAGTTGAAACACAAAGTCAGCGTACGAACAAGAGTGGCCCTCGGGGATCCGACAGAGGAACTGCTTTATCAAGGCAGAGCCCAGCAGGCCAGCCTCATCGTGCTGGGCGCTCATGGCGCGTCCCACTTTGCCGCAATCACGCGCGCCGGCACTGTATACAAAGTGCTGGCCTTTGCGCACTGTCCGGTGCTTACCATGTCCCCCGTCTTACTTGCAGAGTGCGGCGCAAAGGCGGAAACCCTCCATCGGTCCGAAGTCAACTTTATAGCCGGTGTGATTTAGAAATGACGAGGTCCCTGGTGCGTCCTAGCCCTGAACGGGAACAATGGCGAGTTAGGTGCCGATAGAACTTTTAATCGGCCGCAAGAACTCGCGTTGCCGCCCTCGGCTCGGTTGGCAATTCAAGGCGCTTCCATTTGTTCACGATGAAGCCATCATCATGAACAGAAGCAGCGAAGTCATGGATTCTCTAATGACCGATCTCTTCAGATTGACTGCCCCCACTGAGCTTCATTGGCCTGCAAGAGACTGGACTCAAGGTTTTTCAATGACTTTTTGCACGTGGCCAACTGCATTCTGGATCTTCCCGGCAATTTTCTCGCCGGTACCTTCGCCTTCCAGGTTGGGATCGTTCGTTACTTGGCCCACTTTCTCCTTGATCACGCCCTTCACTTCGTGGACCATGCCTGCAACCTCGTTCTCGGTACCTGACTTCATTGTGCTGTCCCCTTTGCGTTGATTCAATTACGGTGCAAGATATTGGATTCGAAGACCTGCCGGATAAGGCACCAGAATCTTGAACAAGACGAACGCGGATATCTGTCCCCAACGTGACACTCTCAATCCAATTTGCTAGCTTCGAAGCTCAGAACGAATGGAAATGCGGGCGGCAAATGCGGCCTGAAATCCACGTCCTCATTACACCGGTCGCCGGCGTGTTCGATTTGTGGAAGAGATTTGGGTCATCCGGAGCTGACCGGACACCACTCCCGGACACGCAGTCGAGCGAAGCGGCATCAGGTGTTTTCTCAGCGTCTCTTCCCCATCCCCGGCTCCTGTGACGGCTCTTCCTTCAAGTCGGATCGGTCCGTATGTACTGGAATTCCACTGATGAGTCC
>JBAPYY010000390.1:0-1687 GCA_049284975.1 Occallatibacter sp. | reverse complement strand
TCTCTTTTCCCGGACGGCGACAGGCAAGCTGAAGGAGACTGGACACCTGGGGAGGAATGAAAAGAGCTATGTCGCACGGTGTGTTGGGAGGGCTGTTTTCTCGTCGCGGCGCGTCCACGCCGGCTGTCTCCATGGTTGACCAGCCGACGGAAGCGCCGCTTGCAGCAGGGGCTGAAGATCGCACGTTCGAGTATGCGCTGGATGCGCTGCCGTGCAACGCGATGTTCTGTGACCGGGAGTTGATTCTGCGTTATCTGAACCGGTCTTCGCGCAAGACGCTGCAGACACTTCAGCAGTACCTGCCGGTTCACGTGGACAAGATTGTGGGCAACTCGATCCACATTTTTCACAAATCGCCGCCCAACGTAGAAAGGATTCTGGGCGCCAACCATCTCCAGGGCATGCACAAGCTGCCGCACAGAGCCACCATCAGCCTGGGGCCGGTGAAGCTCGACCTGAATGTGGAGCCGATGACGGACGCGCGCGGCGCATACATTGGCGCGGTGGTGATGTGGGGAGTAAGCACCCAGCAGACAATTGAAGCGCTCCGGCAGGCGCAGGAAGCGCAGCGCACCGATATCGAGCACCTGAACGGCAACTTGCAGATGGTGGCCACGGCCACGCATGAGATTGAGTCGAGCATCGCGGAGATAGCCAGGAACGCTGTTGACGTTGCCAAGGCAGCGGAGAAGACGCGCAACGCAAGCGTTGACAGCAGACGATCGATCGAGAGCCTGCGCGCGTCGAGCAGCGGCGTTGCCAAAGTAGCGGAGCTGATTGCTTCCATTGCCACACAGACCAGTGTGCTGGCCTTGAACGCCAACATTGAGGCGGCGCGTGCGGGAGTGCATGGAAAGGGATTTGCCGTTGTGGCCAGCGAGGTGAGGAAGCTGGCGGAGCAGACGGCCGCGGCCACGGCCGAAATCCAGGCCAAGGTTGCCGCGATTGGTGGAGACCTTGGCAGAGCAATGGCGGCGAATGACCAGATATCAAGCCAGACGGAAGACCTGTCAGGACTCTCGCACCAGATGGCAGCAGCGGCGGAAGAGCAGCATCTGGCCACGCAGGAGATGGCACACAACCTGGAGCGGGCCGCTCACCGAACTTCAGAGATTGCGAACATGCGCATCGACGAGAAGCTTTCGTAAGCTGGATGAGCGCGGAGCAGAAGAGTGGACGGAAAAGGAAAGAGCTTGCAGGGCGGAGTCGAAACTCCAGCTTGCAAGCTCTCTCTCTGAGGAAGTTCCGATTAAGTTCGCCGGCCTGCGCCGGGACTCCGTGATAAGAAACAGGAATGCAAGTTCAACAAAATAAGCGATGATTGCGCGAACCCACCCATCGGACAAAAACAAAGACGTCCGACGGATGGGGCTCAGTATTATCTGCGGGCCGGCAATGCTGGCGGAGAACGCAGGGGCTGAAGCCCAACGTTGATTCAATTGGCTTTATCGGCGTGACTGAAGTCATGCCCTGTTACAAAGCCTTCAGAATCGATCGAAAAGCGAGTTCTTCGCCAAGCTGTTAAGTCGTGCCCTTTCAAGCCTGTGACTTGTTCAGAGGTTCCCTAACCGGCAACAACAGTCCTTCTCGTTTCGGGATCAGGCGGTTGCAACCTGAAGCGTGGTGGCGGCTTCGTGCTCCTTTTCGACAAGCGTTAGTGACTCTTAAAGAATGTACAGTGCAAAGG
>JBAPYY010000389.1:0-3899 GCA_049284975.1 Occallatibacter sp. | reverse complement strand
CGATGCGCTCACCGCGGCAGGCAGAACCTGTCTTCAGTTGCCCAACTCCGGTGGCGACGGTGAAATCAGCAATGGTCGTGTCATCGGTCTCGCCCGAGCGATGCGAGACGACGCAGGTGTAGTTGTTCTTCTGCGCCATCTCGATACAGCGCAAAGTCTCGGTTACGGTGCCAATCTGATTGAGTTTGATCAGAATCGAATTGGCGACCCCTTCTTTGATTCCTTTCTCAAAGATCTGAGGATTCGTCACGAAGATGTCGTCTCCCACTAGTTGCGCGGTCTTCCCCAGTTGCGATGTGAGCTTCTTCCATCCCGCCCAGTCATCCTCAGCAAGCCCATCTTCAAGGGAAAAGATCGGGTACTTCTTTAGCCAGTCCGCCCAGATCGCAATCATTTCGTCGGAACTCTTTCTCGTCTTGTCGGACTTGTGAAAAACGTACTGGCCGTTCTCGTAGAATTCGCTAGCGGCCGGGTCCAGGTTGACGCCAATATCTTTCCCCGGTTCGTATCCTGCCTTCTGGATAGCGGACAAGATCAGTTCCATTGGTTCTTCATTGGACCGCAACCGAGGAGCAAAGCCACCTTCATCGCCGACGCTGGTTTCGTAGCCCTTCTCGTGCAGTACCTGTTTAAGTGTGTGAAACGTCTCTGCTGCAGCGCGCAATGCCTCGCTGAAGCTCGGTGCGCCGACGGGGACAATCATGAATTCCTGGAAGTCCACGTTGTTGTCTGCATGTCTGCCCCCGTTGAGTACATTTAGTTGCGGCACTGGCAAAACGTATTCGTCGCGCGCGGCGAACTGCCGATAGAGAGGAATTTTCTTTTCTGCTGCCGCGGCCTTCGCGGCTGCAATCGACACGCCAAGAATTGCGTTGGCTCCCAGTCGGGACTTGTTGGGTGTTCCATCGAGCGCGATAAGTTCTTCATCCAGGCTTTTCTGGTGGCCGGCGTCCATTCCCTTGACCGTTCCCTGGATGAGTTTGGTTACGTTATGAACTGCCTTCAACACTCCTTTGCCGTTGTAGCGCGCCTTGTCTCCATCCCGAAGTTCAACCGCCTCGTGTTTGCCAGTCGAAGCTCCCGAAGGGATCTTAGCGACACCGATGGCGCCGCTCTCTAACAACACGCTGACCTGGATTGTTGGATTTCCTCGCGAATCCAGAATTTCCATCGCATCAACACTTTTTATTTTTGACATGAGTTCTCCTTGCTATGAGTTCGTTACACCGATCCAGTTTGAAGTACAGTAATCAAATCCTTTTCCACTTCTTGCGGAAACTGCAAAGCCTTCAGCCGCCCGATAGTCTCATCCACTGCGTATGGGAACGACTTCAACGAAAATGAGCCGTCCTCCCAGACTGCGTAACACGCATCAGACCTTCCCGTTTTTGGTTGCCCTAGACTTCCAGGATTTACTACAACACGATTCCCGATCTGGCGGACAAACGGGGTGTGGGTGTGGCCAACGAGCACCGCATCCGCTTTCACTCGACCCAATTCCTTCACCCACTCTTCAGACTCTTCCGGGCAGTAACCGTATAAAGGATCCGATGGCTTGGCATGGCAAAGATAGAAGCTGGTGTCTTGCCGCTTCAATTCCAGTTTGAGTGGCAAGCCGCGGAGAAATTCCTTTTGGTCTTGTTTGAGTACGGAAGCGGTGTACCTGCGTGTTACGTCGGCCATCTTTTGGTAGCGAGCCCCGCAACGCGGGTCCACAGCGTACCCAAGCGAGTGATCGTGATTCCCACGCACGACGACCGTACTGTTTGCTCTGACGAAATCAACCACTGCGCCCGGTTCTGGTCCGTAGGTCACCAAGTCACCCAATACCCAGAGTTCGTCGTATGCCTCCGCCAGCGCACGTAGGGCGTCATAATTTCCGTGCAGGTCGGAGATGATGGCGATCTTCATGACGTTTCTTTTCCAGTTCGAGAACCACAGGGATTCGGACCAACAAAGAACTGCATGGCTCGCGGCACGGAATCCTGCTCGCGTCCCGGAAGCTCGTTGCGATACTGGTAATCACGCTTGCGAATGAACTCTCCCAAGTCGGCCGCCAAATCGCTGAGTTGCGCCCGGAGTTGGGAAAACAATTCCTCGCGCTTGCGAGCGTCCTTCCATGTCTGGAGGGACAGTTCGCCATGCCGTACGCAAAGCCCATGTTTAGCTAGAGGCTTGTGAAACTCCTCCTCGTCCACAAGTTCTTCGAGAACCTGCGCTAGGAACTGCTCCTTGTCTCGATTGTCTTGGCAGAACATGCAGTCGTGTCCCGGCACGAATATGGGCTTCTCCCGGCGTCGGAGTAGTGAGGATCGGGGGTTTGGCTCGCTTCCAGCTGCGTCGGCCAGCCCCGAACCAGCCAATGATGCGAGATCACTACAAAGGATTGCGATTCCGAAGCCGCCAGTTTGCCAGGCGTATTCTTCAATGGCCTTAGCCATCCAGAAGTGGTGAAGACAGAATCCGCCTCCATCTAGAAACTTTTTCCGCACCGAAGGAAACATCATGCCTTCATGTAGGAAGGAGTGGATTCCCTTGCGCTCAGCGGCATGCACTGCGCTGCAGATCGCGCAACCACCCACCGCAAACGCTTTGGCGAAGGTGTTGCGCGTAAACCACAGGCCCTGTCCTGCGCCAGGCTGCTTTTCGACGTCTTTACTCTGTTTCAAGGGGCGTACCCGCAATTTAGGTAGCGATTGGAATCAGGCTGGTCAAGATTGAGGCCGTAACTCCATGAGATCGCTCATTTTTTGCGGAATCGTTGCCGGGACGTGACTCCGCGACAAGGATTCATCCGCTTGTCAGGAGTCATCAGCTGTGCCCGGCTAACAAGATGGGACAGCGGTTTCGGTGAACTCCTTCACCGTTGGTAACAGTCTAGTACAGCAAAGACGCCGAGCTAAGTCAACGGGATTGATCCATGCCAGCTCAGTAAGTTTTCCACATTGCAAACTCAGGGGCGTTTATAGCCGCAGCATGCCCGGTAGATCATCGGTAGCGATCTCAAGAATGACAAACTTTTCAGCCCGACGAATGGAACGTTTCAAGCACGACACTTGCCGTCTTCGATTCATTTGTGTTTGAATAATGGCGGCAATGGAGTTTGCCGCCCTGGTGTTACCAGGGTAAACTGCCGCGCTGCTGGCGGCTGATGACTCCTCTCAAATCCTGGACCGCAGTTCGGTTCGTAAGGAACCTACGATGGGAGGAGTTTCTCACCAAGTCCGAGGGATTCAAGCATTCAGTGCAAACCAGCCCCTACCCGATTGGGTGGCCGCGAGAATGCGTCTCCAAGCGACATCTATTTCAGCCTCTGAAGATTGCCAGGGGCCATGCTCATGATCGAGACCATCGGGTATAACTTACTGCAGGTCCTCTTCGTACTGCTTTTCGCGCCTTTGTATGCGGGCGTCCTTGCACGCCTGAAGGAAATGGTACAAAGCAAGCGCGGCCCTTCTGTCGTGCAACCCTACCGGGATATTTGGAAGCTCTTTCACAAAGACCAAATCGTATCGGATCAGACGACATGGATCTTTCGCGTCACTCCCTATTTGGTGTTCGTGATGCCGATCTTTGTCACCATTCTGATTCCGGTGCTGACGGACTACCCGCTGGTATTCGCGTTTATGGGGGACATGCTAGCCGGAGGTTTCTTCCTGGGGCTCGCTGGATTTTTCGCCGCGCTTGCCGCGGTGGACACAGGAAATCCTTACGGACCGATGGGAGCCAGCCGGACGCGCATGGTCGGTTTCTTAGCCGAGCCGGTATTCATGATCGTGTTCTTCACAGTTTCATTCGTTTCGCAATCGACGATTCCTTACATCGTGCAACAAAAATGGGTGGCGAACGCTGCCGCTTTCTTCTCACCCGCGCACGTCCTGTTGCTGATCGCCTTTCTT
>JBAPYY010000388.1:0-2269 GCA_049284975.1 Occallatibacter sp. | reverse complement strand
TGGTGGCTGTATTTGAGTTATGGACTTATCGGAGGAATCGGCCTGGGCTTTGGCTACATTGTTCCGGTGGCCGTGCTCGTCAAGTGGTTTCCCGATCGCAGAGGCTTGATTACTGGAATTGCTGTTGGCGGCTTCGGCGCCGGCGCCTTGGTTACCGCTCCCTTAGCGACCCATCTCATTCAAAGCGTCGGCGTCTTGCAGACATTTGCATGGCTTGGAATTTGTTACCTGGTAGTTGTAATGGCCACGGGTTACTTCATGCGAAACCCGCCGGATGGATGGAAGCCTGAGGGTTGGGTTCCGAGTGCAACTCAAGCCGCGCAGCGCGCCACGAAGGACTACACGCTCGGTGGCGCACTGAAGACGTGGCAATGGTGGGCGCTGTGGGTGCTGTTATTTCTCAACGTGTCGGCTGGCATCTCGCTCATCTCGCAGGAGTCGCCGATGTTTCAGGAGATTGCAAAGGTGAGCGCGATTGTGGCCGGAGGCATGGTGGGCATTGTGTCCATCGGTAACGCCGTCGGGCGCATCTTCTGGGCATGGATTTCCGATTCCTTCACGCGGCGATGGACCTTTGTGGTGATGTTCCTGTTGCAGATCGCCCTTTTCTGGATGTTTCCGAGCATATTTTCGGCGTCCGTTCTTACCGTGGTGTCCTTCATCATCCTGATGTGCTACGGAGGCGGCTTCGGCATAATGCCGGCGTTTGCGGCGGACTATTTTGGGGCCAAAAACGTCGGCCCCATCTATGGCCTGATGCTGACCGCATGGGGTTGCGCCAGCGCATTTGGGCCGCTTCTGATTGCCCACCTGCGCCAGGCAACCGGATCGTATGTCAGCGGTCTCCATACGATTGCCGGAATCATGGCCGCATCCGTGCTCTTGCCCATACTCGTCACTCCACCCAAATCGAATGAGAGTTGAGAATTGGCTGCGGCAATTCAAACTCGATCAGCGTTGATCGGAGCGTCGGAAAAATTCTACACAATCAGAGTCAACAGACAATGAGTTCCCGGCTGATACCGTCAACAACCAAAAGTGTCGTTTGCGTATTCGGCACTGTGGGCCCCCTTCAGGGCTACAGATTACACAGTGAAGAGAGAATGCCATTGAGCATTCTGTTCTTCTGGTCAATTTCGCACAGGCCTGTGGAAGGTTTCTGCTTTCCAGACAGTCTCTTGGCTACGCCGGTATAACCGGCTTAATTGTTCAAATTGGGGAACGAAATCTGTTCAATGTTGCACACCATCGAAAGGCTTTTTGACTGCACCAATTCGGCGCCATGCGCCAATCTCCAATTATGCAGTGTGCATTTTTGCACAGACCGTCTCCCGCCACATCTCTACTGTGAGAAATACCTTGTGCGCCTTGGATGCGGGTAAAGCGAGTGACGCGGCGCATGGGTAGGAAAAGGAGATGTATGAACAAATTCGTGACGTCGGTAGCATTGTTCAGTCTGGGCGCGGCTACCGCCGCCTTCGCCGAGACTCGCGAAGATGTACAGAACCGGTTGGATAATGCGGCGTTAGTGCTGCACCAGGTTATGGCCGCGCCGGATAGAGGCATTCCGGAAGAAGTGCTCGATCACGCACAGTGCGTGGCCATAGTGCCGCACATGATCAAGGCTGGATTAGTATTTGGCGGAGAAAACGGCAAGGGCATAGCCACATGCCGGACGGCAAACGGATGGAGCGCGCCGGCGTTCTTTGCTATTACCGGCGGAAGCTGGGGCTTGCAGATCGGAGTCGAGGGCGTTGATCTGGTTATGATTTTCCAGGGTGACAGAGGAATGCAACGGCTGGAAAATTCCAAGTTCCAGATTGGAGCAGACGCCTCCGCGGCAGCAGGACCGGTGGGGCGGCATGCCACTGCCGATACTGACTGGAAGCTGAATACCGAGATCCTCACCTACTCGCGAGCCAAGGGCGCCTTTGCGGGGCTCACGCTAACTGGGGCCGATATTCGCCGGGATGACAGTTCCATGGATGCCCTCTACGGGCCGGACGTTTCCACGCACCGCGTTCTGCGCGGCGAAGTGGCCACGCCAGCTTCTGCGCGAGCGTTTCTTGACGCAGTCAGAGGGGCAAAAGAGCAGGCCCGTGCTGCGAACTAGAAGCAGCTAACCAATCGTGAATACATTGCGGGCGCCTCATGCGGCTCTCAAGCCCGGGTGTCGGCAACAAGGGAGAGGACTGTTTATGCTCTGGGGAATATTTGTCATAATTCTGGTTCTGTGGCTCCTGGGTTTCAGCTTCCACATCGCCGGTAG
>JBAPYY010000387.1:0-2704 GCA_049284975.1 Occallatibacter sp. | reverse complement strand
GCGGCAGCGGCTACGGAGTTACCACGGGAGAAACAGCCGGAGCGACCTGAGATGAGGGCGCTACAAGTATCCGGTTCAGCACGTGCGCTATGCGCAGGCCAGCCAGCGCTAACTGCGCATCCACGATCTTCGACTCCTTTTGAACGTACTCTCGTGTGATTAACGCGCCGCTTGGAACCATGGCCTGCTCCGCAAATTGGTGTGAGAGGTTGGCCCACGTTGTCGGCTCGCCGCCAGACGACTGCTCCCATTGATTGTCCTTGATCTCTCTGAGCAGTCTTTGCGTATATTTTTTCTCGTTCAGCCCTTGCTCCTCGATGATCATGCTGTCCCAGACACCATGCAGATTGCAGTTATATGAGTCGCACATGCTGGAACCCAAAAAGCTGACAGCTATGTCATTGCCTCCGCGCGCATCACCCACGGCATGAAAGGGCTGATGAATGTCGCCGATCAGATGCACAAGGAACTTCAACGCAAATGCGCGCTCCTCAGTGCTTAGTGATTCATCTCCCAGGCGTCCTTCGAAGTAGAAAATGCGATCGGTAACACAGTCGCGCCACGGCGATTTTGGATCCACCTTCGATACGGGGCAGTCGCGCTTGCGGTCAAAATTTCCTTCCTTAAGGGGAATGTCGACAAAGTGCCAAGGCCCTGTCTCCGGATGGTCTACGCGATAAGCGTCCGCCCATGGCGCGACATCAGCCAAAGTTTCATTGCCCAGGAGCTGGGCCACTCGCACCTTTGCCTCCGGCGTCAGATACGCTTCCGCTACCAGCGCAGTCAGTCTATGACCCTCGCGGCCCCACGCCCAACCAACTTGAACTCCTAAGCACAGCAGAAGTACGCCGATAAGTACGTCGCGCATCGTTCTCTTGCGTTTGTCAACGCGTTCCATCGCTTTTCTATTCACTCTCAGCCTGCCTTAGTTAGAATGGAATCTACTCAAAGTTTAAGCGATTGTGGTGTTGTGACTGGACAAGGGAATCGGTCCTTTCCGTTGTTTTTCCGTCAATATCTTCAGGATGCAATTGCACTGGACCTGTTTTGACGTTCTTGAGAGAGAGGTAAAGTTTGCCGCTATTGCCCGCCGTTCGACGTTCCCTCTTTTGCGCCTTCATGCCTCTTATTGCCCCGGTCCTGTTCGCCGCAGCACCAGTCGTTTTCGTGCCACTTCTCAGTGCGCAGCAATCGAACCAGACCCCGGCCCGAATGCCCAATGCACAGCCCGCCTCTGCAACGCGCCCTGTCGTACTCACTATCAACGCCCGTCTTGTAGTGATCGACGTTGTAGTAACCGACAAGACTGGCAAGCCAGTCGATGGGCTAACCGCCAATGACTTCAAGATATTTGAAGACAACAAGCAGCAGCAGATTCGCTCCATCGACCCTCCTTCAGTTCACATATTGCCGGCGGCGTCTGTGGCCGCTGGTACTGCCGCAATCTTCAACCCTGCTCAGCCAGCCAGCTTCGGCCACTCTCCGGTTGACATCCTGGTATTTGACCAGCTCAATACGCATTTTGCCGATAGCTCGTTTGCGCGGCGTTGCCTGCATGACTACCTCGCCGGCCAGCCCGCGCTTTTGCCGCAGCCCACCACTCTGCTGACGGTCTATGACAACCATTTCAAGCTAATGCAGCCCTTCACCCGCGATCGCGATGCCCTTTTGCGCGCGGTCGCCGCTGCTCCCGCCGAGTACCCCTGGAAGCTCGAGCTAAACGGCAACGCCGAGTATGGGCCCATCGAGCGCCTCGACCAATCACTTCGCGCGCTTGAGGAGATCGCCCAAAGTTATGCCCGTATACCCGGGCGTAAGAATCTCATCTGGGTTGGCGGCGGCTTTCCCACTATCAATCCCACCACCATTGACGGCAACGACGCACAAGAGGTCAAGGACGCCCTCAAGCACGTCACCAACGTTCTTCTCGACACGCGCGTCACACTCTATGCCGTCGATCCCTCCAGCACCGCAGCGGGCATGACCGAGATTACCGACAGCTCGCAGGCGGAGTTCCTTCTAAATGCTGGCGATGCGCTAGCAAGCAATTTTGACCCTTTCGATGCCAACGACGATTTCGACCGGCTCGGTCCGGTGACCGGTGGGCGGGTGGTCCGCGGCAGAAACGATATCGGCCAGCAGATCGCTTTGTCTGCCGACCTTGGCGCCCACTACTACACCGTCGCCTACACGCCTGATTCCAGCAGTGAAGTTGCGGCTCAGTATCGCAAGATCCGCGTTGTTTGCTTGCGTCCGGACCTGACTGCGACTACCCGCACTGGCTACTACTCCGGCGAGAAACAGGAAGAGAAAACTTCCGCCAGCGCGGCCTACGACCTTACCACCGCAGCCGAGACAGCTATGCCGCTCAACGGCATTCAGGTCATAGTTGATCTGGACACTGCGCTCGACGCACAGCCTGATAAGTACATCGTTCACGCCGGTGCGGCAAATCTGACCTGGAAGCTAAAGGGCGACGGCAGTGCAACGGCCTCAGTGTACATCATGGCTGTCTCGCTCAACGCCAAGAACAAAATGCTGGGCCACACGCTGCACGGCATGACAGCGAGCGCGAAGCCCGGTGCGAATCTGCACGATCCGGACAAGATGGCCGACTTCGTGTTTACCGCATTGCCGTTGCCAAAGGCAACGACGCTTCGTTTCATCGTTCGCGACAATGCCACCGGCCGCATGGGGTCTGTCG
>JBAPYY010000386.1:0-1755 GCA_049284975.1 Occallatibacter sp. | reverse complement strand
GACTGACGCCGGGCGACTTCCATCCCGGTTTGCCAAACTGGATTGCGCCATGTTCCGAGGACCGTAGCGTGACGAGGCATGCGTCTGGCATCGTCTCTGAGGTGCGGCGCTCGAACAGCAGGTGCATCTTTCCAGCGAATTGGCGGGGCGGTGAGCATTGGAATATCTTGCCGATCGCGCGCAACGGGAACTCCGGATCGAAGCCACTTTTCGAGTTGAAGCGGACCTGGCCGGGGAAGATCGCGCTGTGATGAAGCCGCCTTCCCGACATCAAGGCGGCGGCGTTGAACCAGGCTGCCCTCCGCCGGAAGCAATATGGATCGCTCGTGTCGTGTGAGTTCATAACCCACCAGTTCGTCCCGAAGCTGACTACGCGGACGTACATGCTGACAACTCCGCTGTTAGCATTCCCAGAACGGCGCGCGTCTGGAGCATTCGCTCCGGGCCACGAAGGGAATGAAGGAACCAGATGCGCTCGAAGGAGAGGCCGGGAAGCACCCGATTCCCGTCATGGAAAAGAGAGAGAAGCTCTTCCAACTCGACCATCGCGTGCGCAAACGCGATCTCTTCGGCGCTCCGGGCCCCGAGTTCCTGAAGGAGATACTCGCCCCACTCCTCGGCGACCGGGTGGTCTTTCACATCCCTCTTGAAGATGACCCAGAGACCAAAGTACGGGTTCTGCTGCGCAAGATGGTTACGCAGTTCTTGAATCTGTTCTCGTGGGGAAGGTAGAGTTCGCGAATCTCTTTCCGACGCGTTGGACTGCGCTTGATTGAAAAGATAAACGGTCAGGTTCCGAAGTACCTCACCATTCAGAGCCTCCAATGCAGCCGTCCGTTCTGGGTCCTGAAGCATCTCGATGCGCTCAAATTCCTGTGCAACCGGAATGGGAAACGGAAGTCCCTGCATCCGGTAGAAGCTCCGAAAGAGATCGATGCGGCCGAGAGCAAGCGCATAAGGCTGCTCCGGAACAGGAATCTCGCGACGTACATGGAGGAGCCAGTCGTCATGACTTCCAAAATCGGATGGAATTGTTTTGGTCATTCTGGCCCTTTCAAGCACCCTTAAGTGTTGCGTTGCGGCGCCGTTCCTGATCGAGCAGAACGGTTGTTTGGTTCAGGCGCTGCTTGAGATTCTGCTCGCTGTTCTGCAACGCCTCCACGCGCCGCTGCAAAAGGAGGTTGTCTTGCTGCAGGCTCGCTGTGGCTGCATCCGGCGCCGAAGCTTCGATCTTCTCAGCTTCCATCGGCGTAATTCCCTTACTCACCGCGAGATTTCGAACGCTCCGCGTCAAGCTTCCGGCCGCCTCGGCATCCTGTTGCGAAGCGCCTGGCTTCTGAGACAAGTTCTTTTCCACATCGGCGTTATGGGCTTCGGCCAACTGATTGAATTGCTGGGTCCGCCGCTCAATCTCGAACCTGTCGCTCACGCGGCCGTTCCATAACTGGGCGATAAGAGACGCCGCGATGACTTCGCGCTTGTCGGCAGCGCGCCACTGAAGAAGAACAATGGCGACCAGTCCGCTGAGCAAAAGCAGAGTCACTACGTTCGACCAGAAGTAGAGATCGTCGATCGTGTTTTCAACGACAGCATTCCGGGCGGATTCCATCGACGCGCCATAGTCGATGCCATGCGGATTGATCTTGCCCAGTGCGTAGTCAAAGAATCCCTGGCGTTTGGGGACAGACTGCGAGGTTGGAATGCTTGGCCGGTCCAGAGTCTGACCAAGAGATCGCCCGTGCATGCAGCCAAGGA
>JBAPYY010000385.1:0-7401 GCA_049284975.1 Occallatibacter sp. | reverse complement strand
CCCTTCAAGATCTCAGTTATCAATGACGAGATTGCTCAGGACTTCGACCACGCCTGCTACGTTGCCGCACACGACTTCGGCATGGGCTGGATCGAACTCCGCTCCATGTGGGATAGAAACGTCACGGAACTCTCCGAGGCGCAAACCGCCGAGGCCAAACGCATTCTCGCGAAGTACAGCCTGCAAGTTACTGACATCGCCAGCCCGCTCTTCAAAACAGATTGGCCGGGAGCGCCAGCCTCGTCTTACAGTTCCAAGGCCGATCTGCATGGCGCGGCGGAATCCACATTCAAGCAGCAGGAAGATTTGCTGGAGCGCTCGATTGCTCTGGCTAAACAATTCAACACCGGCAAGGTGCGCTGCTTCGACTTCTGGCGTCTCGACGACGTGGCCCCCTATCGCTCCGCCATCGACGAGAAGCTGCGCGCCACCGCTGAAATTGCCGGGAAGCAGGGCATTCTTCTGCTTCTGGAAAACGAATTCGCCTGCAACACCGCGACGGGCCGCGAAGCCGCCCGCACCATGAACGCTATTTCAACTCCGCATCTCGCTCTCAACTGGGACCCAGCCAATGCCGTCATGCGTGGCGAACTGGACGCCTTCCCGGCAGGCTGGGAATTGATTCCCAAAAACCGCATCCATCATTGCCACTGCAAGAACGCGGTCAGAAACGAGGCGGGCAAGATCGAATGGTCGTCGGTGGGCAAGGGATTTATCGATTGGGCGGCGCAGTTCCGCGCGCTGAAGCAGGCCGGATTCCGCGAGGCGGTCAGCTTGGAAACCCATTGGCGCGGGCCAGGCACACCAGAAGATTCCTCGCGCATCAGTTGGACTGGCATGAAACAGGCGTTGCAGGATGCGGCAGCTCTGTGATCTGGTTTCATCAAAACTTGGCGGTTGCAGATAAACAAACGGAGAAAAATGATCACACGACGCGATTTTCTTGACACACTTGCTTTCGGCGCGGCTGGATTGGCCATTCATTCCAGCGCGAAAAGTTATGCGCAGATTCTTGGCTCCAACGACCGTCTCAACTTTGCCGTCATCGGCCTCAATGGCCGCGCCTATGCGCATCTCTCTGCGCTGAGCGCCAACCGAAAGACGGCGCGCGTTTCTCATGTAATAGATGTGGACGCCAACATCCTTAAGAGGTACGGCGTCAGCGCCGAAAAGGAACTCGGCTACCGGCCGGCGATGGATCGCGACTTCCGCGAGGTGCTTCAGCGGAAGGATGTGGATGTCATCACCATCGCTACTCCCGATCACTGGCATGCGCCCATGGCCATCGCCGGCTTGCAGGCTGGGAAACATGTCTACGTGGAGAAGCCGAGCAGCCACAACCCCGCCGAAGGCGCGCTGCTGGTCGAGGCGCAAGAGAAGTATGGGAGGCTGGTGCAGGCGGGTTCGCAGCAGCGCTCCTCGCCGCACACCATAGAGATTATCGACAAGATTCACAATGGCCTCATTGGGCGCGCCTACTTTGCCCGTACCTGGTATTGCAACGTGCGCAAGTCGATGGGCGTAGGCAAGGAGGTTCCTGTTCCCGCCACGCTCGATTGGGAACTCTGGCAAGGCCCCGCGCCGCGCCGTCCTTACAAAGACAACATTCATCCCTACAACTGGCACTGGTTGCGCAACTACGGTACTGGCGAGGCTCTCAACAACGGCACGCATGAAGTCGATGTGGCCCGCTGGGCCTTGGGCGCCGGGTATCCGCAGCGCGCCACGGCCGCGGGTGGCCGCTTCCAGTTCAAGGACGATTGGGAGTTTTACGACACCCTGGAGACCAGCTTCGACTACGGCGACTGCATGATCACCTGGGAAGGCCGCAGTTGTCAGGGCATGAAAGTCTACCACCGCGACCGCGGCGTGGCAGTTATGGGAACAACCGGCTCGGTGGTGGTCGATCGCGACGGTTACGAGATTTACGACCTCAAAGGAAACAAAACTGCGGAATATGTCACGGGAAAGACGACTTCATCGGCAGATGCTGTCGGCCGCGACTCCATGACCGATCTGCACTTCGCCAATCTCATCGCAGGTATCCGCCAGGGAGAAACGCTGCATGCGCCCATCGCTGTGGGCAACGTCGCCGTGACCATGCTGCAACTCTCCAACATCGCCTGGGAGACCGGTCGCGAGCTGAATCTTGACACCGCGGACGGCAAGATCAAGAACGACGACGAAGCCATGAAGATGTGGGGCCGCACATATGAAAAAGGATGGGAGCCGCATCTCTGAGCATCGATTCCACAAGCCGGGTGGTTCCCAGTCAACCGCCCGGATGAAGTCTTACTTAATCTTTCGAGGAGTTTTCAATGATGAAATCATCTTTTTCGCGTCGTGACTTCATGCAGTCGGGCGTGCTGCTTGCCGCAGCCTGCGCGACCACCGGCACTCCGCCAATCGTGGCGCAGGAACTGACTGCCCGCGGCAAATCATTTCCGGCTCGATTGGGCGTCGCCAGCTACACCTTTCGCGAGTTCACTCGCGCGCAGATGATCGGCTTCCTCAACCAGCTCGGTATTCGCGATCTCAACGTAAAAGATGTCAAGGACCATTTGCCCGCCGATGCGCAAGGCGAAGCCAGGGCCCTGGCCGATTACGCCGCCGCCGGCATCCACTTGCATGCCGCAGGCGCCATCTACTTTTCCAGGGATGAAGACGCCGATATCCGCACCAAGTTCGAGTATTGCAAGCGCGCCGGCATCGGGGTGATCGTGGCCGGCGATCCCACCCCCGAGACGCTGCCCCGCCTGGAGAAATTCGTCAAGGAATATGACATCCGCATCGCCATCCACAACCACGGACCAGAGGACAAGCTCTGGCCTTCGCCGCTGGACATTCTCAAGTCGCTCAAAGGAACCGATCCCCGTATCGGCTGCTGCATTGATGTGGGTCACACCGTGCGCGCGGGAACGGATGTGGCACAGGCGATTCACGAAGTTGGCCCGCGGCTTTTCAACGTCCACATGAAGGATCTCACCGACTTCACCAAGAGGGAGAGCCAGGTGGCCGTGGGCGAGGGCCTCATGCCGGTGCGCGAAATTTTCGCCGTTCTGGATGCTATCGGTTATAAAGGCTTCGTCGATCTCGAGTACGAGATTCACGAGGACGATCCGATGCCAGGTGCGATCGCCAGCATCGCTTATATGCGGGGCGTTCTCGCCGGCATGGGGAGCCGCTGACGCCAGTGCGGAGTTTATATCAAGAGGCAGGGATGATGTTGAAGGATCTGCCCGCAGAGGCGTGCCCCGCGCTCGAAGAGCGTTTCCGCGAATCCTTCCGCGTGCAATCGCGTCCCGCCATGGGAACCCTCTTCACTGTCTACCTGCACGATCTCGGCGAAGCGCGGGAGCAGGCGGTTTTTCAGGCAGTCTTCGATGAGATCGAGCGCGCGGAAAGAACCTTCAGCCGATTTCTTCCATCGAGCGAGATCGCGCGCATCAACCGCGAAGCCGGGCAGGGGCCGGTCGTTACGGACCCTGAGGTCTTTCGTCTGTTGGACTATGCAAAGGAACTGAGCGGAAGGACAGAAGGCGCCTTCGACATTTCAATTGGCCGCCTGACGCGCGCATGGGGATTCGCCGAGCACAAGCGCGCCATCCCGTCGCTCGATGAGCTCGAAGCCGCTGAAGCCGCGGTAGGCTCGAAGCATCTGCAACTCGATGCGCAGTGGCGCACCGTCGAGTTCCTCAAGCCCGGCATGGAACTGGACCTGGGGGCAATCGCGAAAGGTTACGCGGTCGATTGCGCCCTTGATCTTCTCCGGTGTCTTGCGGTTCAAGCCATGATTGACGCGGGCTCCAGCAGCATCGCGGCCAACGGGGATTTCTTCTCGCGGGCGTGGCCCATTTGCATCGCTGATCCGGCCTCCGGCAGTGAATTCCTGTGCGAGGTTCTGCTCGGCGATCGCGCCTTGTCCACCTCGGGAGTCAAAGAGCAAAGTTTTCGCAGGGAAGGGCGCGTCTACAGTCATTTGCTCGATCCCGCTTCGCGCCAGAGCGAGCAGGACTCTCATCTTCAAGTACTGCAGACGACCGTGCTGGCGCCCGATTCCAGACTGGCGGATGGGCTATCCACGGCCCTGTTTCTGCTTTGCCCTCTTCGTGGCGAAGTGGTTATGGAGCAGTTCCCGGAGTGCTCGGCATTCTGGGCTTGCCGCGGAGACAAAGCCGATTTCTGCGCCAGCGTTCGCTGGCCTCAAATGGAGTCATCAACAAAATAATGAAGATCATGGAAAGACGTCAGTTCATCGGAATGGCCGCGGCGGGACTCGGCGCTTTGTCGTTGGGCATGAGAGGCTGCGGATCGCCTCAGGCAGTTGCTCCCAGCGACTGGGTTCACCTCGGCATTATCGGAGTCGGCGGCCGCGGACAGCATATGATGCGTATGATGCTGCGCGTTCCCGGCGTGCGCATCGCGGGTTTGTGCGACGTCTACGAACCGCGGATCGCAGAAGGTCGCAAAGTGACCGGCGAACAGACCCCGGCTTATTCCGACTATCGCAAGCTGCTCGAGGCGCGCGACATCGACGCTGTCATGGTTGCCACGCCGCTTGGTCTTCATGCGGAGCACGTGATTGCCGCCCTCGACAGCGGCCGAGCGGTATATGGCGAGAAGAGCATGGGACGCACGCTCGAAGATTGCAATCGTATCCGGGACACCGTCCGCCGCACGGGAAAAATGCTGCAGGTTGGTCTGCAATACACCTATGCGCCGTGGTATACGGAAGCGCAGAAACGCATTCAGGCCGGAAGCATCGGGCAAGTCACGCAGGTCTACTCCTACTGGCACCGCAACAGCGATTGGCGGCGTCCGTTGCCTCCGGGAGCGGGACCGGAAATTGAAAGACTTCTGAATTGGCGGCTATACCGCGAGTGGTCCGGAGGTTTGCTGGCCGAGCTTGGCTCGCACCAAATCAGCTTTGCCAACAAGCTCTTCGGAGTCATGCCGGAATCTGCGATGGCTTCCGGCGGCGTCGATTATTGGAAAGATGGACGGGAGATCGAAGACAACGTTCATGCGATTCTCCGTTACCCCGGCGGACAGACGCTGCAAGCCAGCTTCATCACCACCAACCGTTTGGACGGAGCGCAAGAGCGCATCTTCGGTACCGGCGGCAGCATCGTGCTCACGCACACGGAGGCGATCTATTATGAGGAGCCGTGGTATCCCAACTCCGCCGTGCCGCCGGAAATGACGATTGGGCACAAACTTATCACCGGGCCAACCTACAGCGCGGAACAGCCCTATACCGGCAAGGGCGAAACGCCCCTCAAAGGCGAAGCCAGTGACGCCGATTTGCTGGCCTGCCGTGAGTTCATCGACTGCATTCGCGCCCATCGCAGGCCGGTCGCCGACGTGAATCTCGGGTGGAGCGAGGCAGTCACCGTGGCCTTGTGCAACCGTGCGCTGGAGACCGGACGCAATATCAAGCTCGCGGATTTTCTCGCCGGACCCACCTGAAACGCCGCTGCCTCGGATGGAGATAGAAGCCACCCGCTGACTCTTTTATGTCGCTCGACGAATTTGTTTTTCAGGAGGGTCTCATGATGCAAGTTGGAATGCGTATGGCCAGCGCACTCGTTATGAGTGGATGTCTGCTCGGATTCGCCGCCTCCGTTCGTGCGGGCTCCCTGACCGTGAAAACCGGGCAGGGCGAGGTGCACGGCAAAACCATCGACGACGGGAAGGTCAAGGCTTTTCTCGGGCTGCCCTACGCCGCGCCGCCGGTGGACGATCTGCGCTGGAAAGCACCGGTGTCTCCTGCCGCGTGGAAGCGTCTGCGCGACGCAACGCAATTCGCTCACCGCTGCGCGCAATGGCAGATCTGGAGCGATTATCTCTTTCTCGATCCGGGACCAAGCGAGGATTGTCTCTATCTGAATGTGTATGCGCCCGCGAGCGCCAAGGCGGCAAGCAAGCTGCCGGTCATGGTCTGGATTCATGGGGGCGGATATACGGCTGGTGCGGGATCGGAACCGCGATATACCAACTCCGCGCTTGTCTCCAAGGGCGTAGTCCTGGTGACAATCAACTACCGGTTGGGTGTCTTCGGCTTTCTCGCTACGGAGGAACTGGCGAAGGAGGGCCACGCCGGCAACTACGGCCTGATGGACATGGTGGCGGCGCTCCGCTGGGTTCAGCAGAACATCGCTGGCTTTGGCGGCGACGCTGGCAACGTGACGATCTTCGGCGAGAGTGCCGGATCCTTTGCCGTGAGCACGCTGATGGTTGCGCCTGATGCGCGCGGACTCTTCCACAAGGCGATCGGCGAAAGCGGTGCAGCCTTCAGTGACGGTCTTTTGATATCCACGCTGGCTGAGCGGGCCAAGCGCGATCAGGAATGGGTCGATTCACTGGGAGTGAAGAGCCTGGCCGAACTGCGGGCGTTGCCCGCCGCCAAGTTGATCGAGGCTGCCTCGAAGAAGCAAGTTGGCTGGTTTTCGCCGGTCATGGACGGGCGGTTCCTGCCCGAGAGCGTTCCCGAGATTTATGCTGCGGGGAAACAGGCGCATGTGCCTGCCATCATCGGCTGGAATCGCGACGAGAGGGCAGGCACGCTGTCAAAGGGCATGACCGCGGAGAAGTGGAAGGCCTTTGCCTCCGAACATTATGGAAAGCGATCGGTTGAGTTCCTGGCGGCATTTCCGGGCAAGAGCGACGAAAAGTCCGTGCAATCGGCCGATGCCTACACTACGGACGCCTTCATTGCTTCGAGCGCGTGGAAATGGGCAGAGGCACAGTCACTCACCGGAGGAGCGCCGGTATACCGCTACCGCTTCGATCTGCCCGCGACGCCCAGCGAAATGCATCCCGAAGGAAAATACGCCTTCCACTCGGACGAACTTGAATACGTCTTTGGAACGTTGGACGTGAGGCGTGGCGCCACCTGGCGCCCCGAGGACCATACGCTGAGCGAGCAGATGGTGTGCTACTGGACAAACTTTGCCCGTACGGGCGACCCAAACGGCAAAGGCCTTCCACACTGGCCGCGCTATGACAAGGAGAGGCAGCTAATCCATCTGGACAGCACCATTACCTCGGGACCGGATACACAACGCCAGCAGTTCGAGTTTTTGCTCAGATGAATGACGGCGTTTTCTCTTGTGAATTCCGTGCGGCGAGTTGTCTATGGTGCGAGCCTATTCCCACGAATTGCGTTTGAGGATCTCCGCTCCCGGCGCATCGTAGAGTGCCGGGGTTGGTTACTTCGTAGGTTCTGAAGGTATAGCCTCGTGCGGCTCTGCTCTGGGCAAATTGGGCCTGAGCGCATGGTTTGGGCGGGTTATCTTTCTGTGCGGCAGCCACAGTCGTAGCGTCGATTAAAAGGCTGAGAAAGCAAACGATCCACCGCCCGAATATCATCGGTCTGCACCTCGTTGCGAACGCGAAAAT
>JBAPYY010000384.1:0-1915 GCA_049284975.1 Occallatibacter sp. | reverse complement strand
GTATCGATCCAACCTGGTTCTCGCTCGCCGCAGAGTCGGTCATGTTGTGCAGCCGCAGAATCTCTTGCATGGCGGTCCGACCCTCTTCGTTGAGTGAAAGATAGTTCAGAGAAAGCAGTGAAATGAGCCGCCACAAATGTCCCGGCCCTCCGTAGGGAGTAATGCTCGTAGTGGGGCGCCGCAACGCGATAATCGTCTTGGCCGCCGCGTGTCCCACGGCCTCAAAGTCACCGGCTTCCTCTCCGAAATGGAATCGTGAAGGAAGGTCAAAGTTTGTGCAAAGGGCCTTCACCATCAGTACGTCCGCCTCGGGTTCCGTGAAATTGCCCGTCAGGTCAACCACAGAGATGGTCATGGTTGAAGGCTTCTGCTCGCCAAATTCATTCAAGTTCCGGGTCGCCACCCAGAATGCGAGATCCTCCCGGCTGCGCGTTTGATGCCGGTACGCGTGCATCGGCTCCAACACGACCGATTGCCGCAAACGGGGATTGGTTGCAATCACCTCTTCAATTGTGAAGATCTCCATCTCGGTTGGATGGCGGTTATCCGGGACGACTGTGTATTCATGCCGCGTCTGGCTCAGAAGGATAGGTTCTGCGTTTTGCATGAAGAGATTTATCGCCGGAGTGCATCCCAGGCGAAATGTCCGTTCGTTGACGCCAAGCTCCAAAACCTGTTGCCGTTCGGCGCGTTCGAAGCTCGAAATCAGGAAGACGATCTCGGCCTCTTCGCCAAAACCGGCCTGCGCCAACGGCTCCAGTCCTTCGAGATCGAAAAATAGAAACTTCTCCGGCAGAGCAAAGTACTCCTGAAGAAGCCGATGCCCATCCATCGAGCGCCGTACAAAAGGCAAGAGGCTTTCCTCCGCGTCAAACCCAGCCATGCGAAGCCGTTCTGGCCCCAGGCTAATCAGCTTTTTCTCATCCTTCGGATCGCGAAGCTGAATCTCAATGCATTTCTCGGAAAGAAGCTCATACAGCGAATACACAACGCTTGCATCTCCCGCCAGATGAAAGCGAAGTTTCGAAAGAGGAAGTCCGGAGAAAACCACATCTTTCTGACAGCGAAGCCGCAAACGAGCTGCCGCCACTGCCTGTACTCCCGTGGACGAGCGGGGTGGCCTCTGCATCCGCTCCGGCTGGCGCCATTCCGCTGCCGTTACCGAAAATGGCCAGAGATCCACATCGTAGGCTGTGCGAAAACGGCATGGCAGTCCCTCCACCGTCGCCTTGGTCACCAGTTGCGTGCCGCGCGGAATTCGCATGCCCGCCGTCTTCTTACCCTGGGCAGGATCTGGCTGACACTCCACGATCGTCATTGAAGGCATGGGACGGAGATACGCCGGATGGATGATTTTGGTGAGAGCCTCGCTGATCTCGGGAAAGTCGTCGTCGATCCTGCGATGCACCCTTGCAGCGAGAAACGCGAAGCCTTCGAGGAGACGACTCACGTGCGGATCGTCACATCGATCCGGATCGAGCAAAAGCCTCCCCGCAACCTTCGGATACTTGCGCGCAAACTCTCCGCCCATCTGGCGCAGATAGTTGAGTTCGCGCTCATAGTACTCAAGCATCTCCTCGCTCATTCCCTACTTCACCTCGTACTCGCCGCTGATTAACTCCAGCACAGTGTCGAATTTGATCTCTTCATCCATGTTCTCGTAGCGAACCTGACCCTCGATATGGAACCTCAGGCTGCGGCTCTGCGCATCCGAACGGCCCAGATATACGCGAGGGTGAATGATTCTAGGCTCGAAGGTTCGGATGCACTTCTCCAGGGAGGCAGTGAGGGCGCTTTGCTCCCTGCCTGCGGAGTTATCGAAGCTGTGGATGTCCGGAAGTCCAAAATTCAACACCGAGGCTGCGGTAGAGGGAAAGGACTCCAACTCCGGAATGACTGGCTGCCTGGTGTTCAA
>JBAPYY010000383.1:0-3773 GCA_049284975.1 Occallatibacter sp. | reverse complement strand
GATTCAACTGGCTCGATACCATTCCCGCAGATTCTGGATATGAACAGCGCAGCAAGGACAGCAGCCACCGTTCCGATAGCATAGTGCGCGCTTCTTCGCCGAATTGTATTTACTGGTGACATGGGATATCGAAATCGATTGTGTTATTGGCTGTGCTTTGAATCTTTCTCAAATATGGGCCGCATTGAACTCCATCCCGGTACAAAGTCAGGTCATAGGTCCCGCGTGGGAGATACAAGGCATCATCTCCCTTGCCGACGTTACACCATATCTGGTCAAGGCCCAACTTGCGCGCCCGGCGGAGGCACACTCCGTCTGCGTTGCGACTCAGAGAATCAATATAACCCTCTTCGAATTTTCCGCCGATCACGATGTGAGCCCCCTCTTTTAACGAATGGGTCGGCACTGCGTACAAAGGAGTCAAGCTCAACCTGGGTTGGCCGAAAATCCTTCCAATCAGCGGTATTTGGGCTAATGTGCCTCTAAGGACCGTCCGCCGGCGAATGACAGGAGAGAATGGTTGTGATCGTCCCATGGGGCTGCTGATGGTCGTAGTCTCGGTCGTCGGGTCGCTGACCATTATCTTGTAGGGCTTCAATAAGTCTGGGGTTACCACTCGAAAGACCTTGTCTTCCGGCTCGAATATGTCGAGTTTATCTTTAGGGTCGCTCGCTTCGATAGTAATTGAGGCTGCGTCAACAGTCACGAGCACAGAGAAAATAGGCTCTCGGGAGAGCAGTAACGGCAATGCGATCAAAACCGAAACGGCCGCCACTGTCCAGTGCCGGCAAAGGCTAAGGATCCGATTGCGAACTAACTCAGAGTAAAACGGAAGTGCCGCTGCGCCAAGCAGCCAGGGCAGTACTTTCAGTGCCAGAAGAACAAGTGGATTATCGAACATCTCCTGGAAGTTGACATAGAGCAGAGCGACGTCCAGGGTGACTCCGAACAAACCTGCCATTTGCCACACATTGAGCTGGGGAGCAACTTGTTTCAGTGGATCCGGCTGATGAGCGGCGTGACGCACAAAGCGGCTCAACTCCTCAAGAAGAGCCGCTCCTGGCGCAGGAGGCTTCTCGTCACCGCTCCCCATGTTTGGGAGTGCCCCATTTCTTTCGCTCGACTCACTTTTCACTGGTGTGTGAGCCATTTGCTACGCTCCAGTGGCGGCTGGATCGGCAAAAGCTTGATCAGCTTGTGCCATGGCCGCAAATTTGTTAAATACTAGCTTTGGAGCTTCGCTCCCCCTGCTAAGTCGAAGCTGCCTCGAGACTTGGGCTCATCCGCATCGTTTGGGAAAAGTGGCGATGCAGGAGCAAAGGCATAATTATTCTGAGGCCCCCACTTTTGGGAGTCAAGAAGTATTTCGATTTCAATTGGATATATGCTCCCAAGCCAGCCGGTGGGCATTCCATAGACGTTGAAGGCGTTAACCTGACCGCGGCTCTTTCCTAATCCTAAAAGCGACTGGAGATCTTACTGAACGAGTTGATAACGCTTCATCTGCTCAACTAATTCCGCCAAATCAATGGGCTTCATGAGGTACGCATCGCAAAGCTCCTGGAAGCACCGGATGGCGCCGTCGTCTCCCATTCCTGTCAAGATGACTCCTACCGCATTCTGCCCGGCATAGCGGGCGGCAGAGCGAAACAATACGTCCACTGACGGACGGTGACGGCAAACAGGCGGTCCGTCTTTTATTCAACGAAATAGCGCGCGCCGCTTCTCTTGATCAATGTGTGATAGCTGGACCATTAACTTGCAGGTGAAAGAGGTCGCCTCTGGCGAGGCATACCGATCGGCGCACTGGCATTGTGTTGCTAACAATGTCGAGGCAAGGAACAAATGCATATGCCTAGTTCTACATAGGAACGAGCGCCATAATCTCCTTCTCGAGTTGTCCCGCCTTGGCACGATTCTCGAGCTTGATCAGAAGAGCGGGCGTAATTTCCTGAGCTTTGGCCAAAAGCAACAAGCCCTCTTTGGTTCTAATCTCCTGTTCCAAGATCATCCCAACAGCCAGCCTCAGAGTAGAGACCTTGCGCAAAGTCATCGTCGCGACCGGGGGTGTGATGTCACTCAGACCGTCCACGAGATCCCGCTCGAATTCAGTACGCCGGCTGTAAAGACGGCCTATGGCGTCTTCAACCTTAACGCCGTTCATTCTGAGGTCGTCAAAAGCAAGCGCAAGCTTCAGGATTTTTGCCCCGAGCACGATGTCTTTTGCTGAAGATTCCAGCATCCCGGGGACGACGGCGGGGATATGTTCGGTGAACTGTTGGCCGATCATCCAGGCGATGGGTTCTAGCCTCGGAATGTGCGAGAGGAGATCCATCCCGGCCTTAGCATGAGCTCTGAACCGGGTCTCGTCCTCAGGCGACATTTTGGCGCCTGTGTAGGCTTGTTGTATAAGTTCGGAATCAAGGGTCAGGCAGCCAATCTGGGAGAGCGTAGCTGCTGCTTCGAAGCGCCATGTATGGGTCAAGCCGAATCTGAGAACGAGGTGGCGGACATAGTGCGCGATGCGCCTGGATCGTCCGAAGGTCTCAGGACTGGCGGCGCTCAAAACATCCGCCAAGACCTTGATCGACCCCATCACGGTCTTTTCGAGAAGCTCCCTTTCAGCCCTAACCAAACGGTACTGTTCCACCCCGATCAGGATGGCCTTGGTCAGTAGCTCTTTTTCGCATGGTTTTGTGAGAAAACGGAAGATGTTGCCTTCGTTGACCGCATCCATCGCGGCGCTTAGATCCGTGTAACCGGTGAGCAACATCCTTACTGTATCGGGCGCCTTCACTCGCACCTGCGAAAGGAATTGTGCGCCGTTCATGCCCGGCATTCGCATATCCGATATTACGACGGCGAATGGGCCATGTGACCGGATCGAAGCTAAGCCCTCTTCCGCGCCCGAAGCTATGCTCACATCGAATTCCCGGTGCAGCAGCCGCTCGTAGCCATTCAATACCGCAATCTCGTCGTCTACGAAAAGGATCTTGTCCATCATTTTGCTCCATCAGCCAGAGAATGTACACGTCCCTATCGGCAGATTGAACTCAGGAGATAAGGCTCGCGAGTACATGCTTACTGAGCTTATTGATACTCTCTGAGCGATCTGTGTTGCAAACAAAACTCCTGCCATAGCAGGCCGAGCTGGAGAATTTTGACGATGCGACGGCGGCTGTGGCCGAGTCTTGAATCAAACCGCGGCTTTTGCCGATATAGCGTTGATAGCGGATTCGCACTCGTAGCAAAAGGCCAACAAATGAACACGGCGTCCATTCCTGCATCGATCGAAGATCGTTTCAAGGCGATCGCTGACAGTTGCCCATCGATGATGTGGGAAACCGACGGCGAAGGAAACATTCGGTTCTTCAATAAAGCTTGCCGGCAGTTTTGCGGAATTGACCAAGAAGAACTGGATAGTAGCGACTGGCAGCTGCTAATTCATCCCAGCGATGCACCGGAATTTGTGGCTGCGCTCAAATGCGCGATCAGAGAACACACTTCCTTCAACGCAGAGGCGCGAGTTCGGCGAGCCGATGGCGTGTGGCGGGTTCTTGGTTCGCGCGCGAACCCGAGATTCTCGTCAAATGGTGAATATCTGGGGCACATCGGCCTCAGTGCGGACATAACTGAGCGAATTCAAGCTGACCAGACGCGCCAATTTGAACTCTTGCTCAATCGTGCCATACACGATGAAACTCTCGAAGGGATTCTTGTCGTGAATGACGAAGGAGAGATCGTATCACGCAATAAAAGGTTTCTTGAAATAT
>JBAPYY010000382.1:0-2885 GCA_049284975.1 Occallatibacter sp. | reverse complement strand
CAACAAATCGACGCCGTAAAAGGCCGTGGGCAAACGGCCAAAGTTGTTCGTGCCCATCCAGCCGGTTACGAAAGGCAGCAGCGAAAGCCAAAACAGCAAATGCAAATTGGCCCAAAGCGCGGCGCCGGAGATACGCCGCACCGCGTGCAGCATGTGATGGTGATTGTTCCAGTAGATGCCAATAAAGACGAAGCTCAGCAGATAGCAGAGAAACACCGGCGCGAGCGGTTCGAGCGCTGCCAGATTATCTCCGCGCGGCACCCGCAGATCGAGCACCATGACAGTGATGATGATCGCGAGCACGCCGTCACTGAAAGCTTCCAGACGCGATTTGTTCATGCAGACATTCCTCGGCCGGGATAAACGGAAGTCGCCACGCTCGAAAGGCAATAAGCCCAGGCAGGCGGCAGGCAACACCCAGAGATAGGTTAACCTTGCGGGCCGCGGCGACTTGCCGGACAACAGGAAGCCATCGACCCTCATCAGACTAGAGAGCAGGTGCATAGAGTCGCCGTGTACGTTGCCCGCCGGCAGATGTGGCCACGACACGATTTGAGAGGAAAAGCTATGGTACAAGTGATGGAAAAAGCGCCCACCGTCGATGAGGTTGTTCGCGGAGTCTCCCGTATCAAGTCGGTTGTTACCGATGCCGTGGACGACGGGATTCGGTCTGCGCGCAGTGCGGCGAAGCAGGGAAAGGCGTTTGCCCAGGACACGATTCACGATGCGAGGTACGCCATCAAGCGTAATCCTCTGCAATCCGCGAGCATTGTCTTCGCAGCAGGAGTCGTGATCGGTAGCCTCATTACGTGGATACTTTCTCCGCGCGATTAGAGGTTGCATGCGCGCGTGGTTCCTACACAGAAAGGGTACTTGTCAATCAGGGAAAACTGGCGTAGCTTGTTCACCAGTGAAAACCTGGCGCCCTTTGCGCCGCAGCCTTTCCTTGAAAACGGCAGCTCTGTATGTGTTCGACGGCTCCCGTTTGTTCTCGCTCCACGCGTGCCTGCCTTGGTGAAGTTCCGGTTACGATCGGTTTTCCAGGGTTGAATGCTCCGCCTCTCCAGCATCTTCCGAGCGGCGCCGTAGATGCGAGGATCGATAACATGACCGACTCTCCTGATCAGTTCACCTTTGGTTTGCTGCCCGCGCCCGAAGGCCGCAGGCGCTCCTTCATTGTTAGCTCCATTGTTAACCTGGTGATTCTGGGGATTTTTGTTTGTCTCGGAATGTTGGCTCCCAAGGTGATTGAGCGCCATTACGAACAAACAGAATTGATCGCTCCCATTCTGCCGCCTCACCAGAGAATCAAGTTACCTCTCCCGCCTAAGCCGCTAGTCGAGCCTAAACCGGTTCGCACGGAAGCCAAACTCACATCTCCGCCAGTGCCGCATATCAAGCCGCACTTGGCGCTCACTCCGCTGCTCAAGCCTGCGCTCGCTGCGGCCATGCCCGCGCAGAACAGGCTCGTTCGCGCCTCCGTCAAGCCTGTCCATCTCGGCGATACATTTGGCGTCGTTCCCAATCCCAATGCCATGCGTCCGGCCAACGTCGCTGCCATCGGCAATCCCTATGGCGACATGCGCGGCGCGACAGTCGCGCCTCACGGTGTGGTCAGATCGGCTGGAATTGGCGACTCCATGCGTCCCGGTGAGGGCGGTGGCGGAGGTGGCAGCGGCAATGGTTACGGAACCGGCGCATCAGGAGAATCCACAAGCATCGAAGTGATTTCGAAACCGCCCGTGCACTATTCCACTGAGGCCCGCCAGTTGCGCATCGAAGGCGATGTCGTTCTAAGCGTCACATTTCTGGCGAACGGACAGGTAGTTGTCCACGGCGTCGTGCACGGTCTGGGCCACGGACTCGACGAGGAAGCCATCCGCGTGGCGCAGCAGATCCGTTTCCACCCTGCCATGGTCAACGGCCGGCCTGTGAACGTAAACACGCACGTCACCATAGCATTTCAACTCGCATGATGCTATGGCGCGCTGCGTTCGCTGGACCGCTAGTCTGTACAGGCTGATTCAAATTACGTTTTGAAAGGCACGGAATCAGAGCTTACTGAAGAATGTGTCAAGAAAGCACGAAGTGTCAGGGCACGACTTCAGTCGTGCCGCAACGCACGCTTAAAAATCAGGGCTTCAGCCCCTGAGGATTCAATTCGCGCAGGGAATTTATGCAGCCAGTTTAATCCCTCAGTCCCAGCTCTTACGCTGTCGCGCGCTTCTGTTCGCGATGCCCCAGCTTGACGCTCACGATCTTCGACACGCCTGGCTCCTGCATGGTCACGCCGTAGATCATGTCGGCGGCCTGCATCATGCGCCGGGAGTGCGTCACAATCAGGAACTGCGTCTCGGGGCTGAGCGAGATGAGCAGGTCGGCGAAGCGGCCGACGTTGGTCTCGTCCAGCGGCGCATCCACTTCGTCGAGCACGCAGAACGGGCTGGGCCGGAACTCAAATATGCCCATCAACAGCGCTAGTGCTGTCAGCGCCTTTTCTCCGCCCGAAAGCAACAGTACGTTCTGCAGCTTCTTGCCCGGCGGCGACACCACAATATCCAATCCACTCTCCGCCTGGTTTTCTTCGTCCGTAATGCGCAGGAAGGCCTGACCGCCCTGAAAGAGCCGCGCAAACACCTTGCCGAAGTTTTCGTTGATCTGCGCGAACGCCTCGTCGAACTTGGTGCGCGAAATCTGCTCGATCTCCTTGATCGTCTCCTGTGTGTTCTCGATGGATTCGATCAGGTCCTTGCGCTGCGTCTCCAGGAATCCGTGGCGCTCCGCCGTCTCCTTATATTCCTCGAGCGCCATCATATTCACCGGCCCCATCTGCTCGAGCTTTTGTTTCAGACCCCGGCAGGTTTCTTCTTCCGCGGCCAGCTCCT
>JBAPYY010000381.1:0-3587 GCA_049284975.1 Occallatibacter sp. | reverse complement strand
GTCGAGGGCCGTTACGATGTCGTCTGCCCTATGGAAAGCGCATGGGCCTTGCATCGCGCCTGGCCCGAGGCAGAGCTCATCATCACGCCCGACAGTGGCCATAGCGCCTTCGAGCCGCCCAACAGCCGCGCCCTTGTTGCAGCCACCGACAAGTTCGCCGGCTAACCGCAGCGCATTTTCGGCGATCTTGTAAACAGCGTGCACCTTTGTGTCAGGGCACGACTTCAGCCGTGCCGCCGGGTGCCGGGTGCCCCATCCATTCGCGCTCTTTGCGAATGGGTGGGATCCACTTGCCTCGTTTTGAAACGCCGACTTGCCGACTCGCCCTTTTCTATTCCCTGTCATCCTGAGCGACCCGGAGTGCAACGAAGGGGAGTCGAAGGACCTGCGGTTGTTCTTCAAGCTCGTCCCTAGCCCCTCCCTAGCCCCTAGTCCCTATTCCCTGCTCTCCTCACCACCCCGGATGCGTAAGCCTCTTCTTCCAAACCCGACAATCCAGATGCGCCTCGGCTATCTCGATCAGCGAACGCTCCCACGGCACAATCGCGTACACCAGATCGCATTTCATCGCGCGCGCCATCTCCTCCAGCCGCTTCAAGGTGATCGTCTTCTTTTCCTCTGACCGCTCCAGTTGAAACACCATCTTCGGGCTCAGATTCATATAGCGCGCAATATCATCGGCTGGCATCGCCAGCGCCTGCCTCATTGCCCGCAACCACCCCACGGATGGCCGCCGATTCTTCAACGCCTTCCTGTAAGGCCGCAGTTGCCGTTCCAGATTCCGCAGCGCAATTTCCCTGCCCAGTTCCCTCATCTCTCGCTTCCTTTCATGCGTTCAGGCCCGGAGGCCAACCCTGTTTTCAAGCGAAAAATCGCTTCCAGCTGGCCAAACCGCCCCTTACTTCAACCCTCTCAACCGATTCTGCATTTAACTTGGCTAATTTTATGCAAACCTTCGCCTTCAAATCCGCACCTTTTATGCAGCCGATCTCGCTCTCAGGCTCGCTTCCGTGGTGAGCCTGTTAACTTTATCGAACCACTGGAGCCAACTTTCGCCCCCCGCAGTCGCACCAGCCAGGCAAACTTCTGCCCCTCCAACGTAACCTCCCAGGGAAACCCGCGAAAACCCTGATTTCCCGCTCCACCCCCGGCCGCCGTAGAATGGTTCAAGACTCAAAACCATGAATTGCACCCCTCCAGACGAAGAGCGGTTGAACCGTGTTCAACCTAAACTTGCCCACTTGGCCCGCCTCATCGGCAATACCCACCTGCTGGCTATCGACTTCCGCTTCCGCGGCCAGGACCGCGTCCTCTACGCCAAATGCGAGCAATGGAACCTCACCGGTAGCATCAAAGACCGCATGGCCTTCCACATCCTCAAGACGGCCTATCTGGAAGGCGTCATCCAACCCACAGACACCATTGTCGAGGCCACCAGCGGCAACACCGGCATCTCTTTTTCCGCGCTCGGCCACGCGCTGGGCCACCCTGTGAAGATCTTCATGCCCGACTGGATGAGCCTCGAACGCACCCGCATTATGGAGAGCTACGGCGCCACCGTAATTCCCGTTTCGCGTGACCAGGGTGGGTTCCTTGGAAGCATCCAAATGACTGAAGAGCTTGCACTTGCAGGCGGTGTCTTCCTGCCCCGGCAGTTCTCCAATCGCGCCAATGTCGAGGCCCACGAGCAAACCACCGGGCCTGAAATCTGGATGCAGTTGGAAGACGCAGGCCTCTGCCCCGATGCCTTTGTAGCCGGCGTCGGCACCGGCGGCACCGTAATGGGTGCGGGCAACTACCTGCGCTCCAAGAATCCTTCCATTCGGGTCTATCCTGTTGAGCCTGCTGAATCGCCCACCCTTTCGACCGGCTGCAAAGTCGGCTCGCATCGCATTCAGGGAATCTCCGACGAGTTCATCCCCGCCATCATCGATTTCCGCTCTCTCGATGTCCCTGTCCGGGTCTCAGATGGAGATTCAATACTCATGGCGCAGAACCTGGCTGCCTGCCTCGGTCTAGGCGTGGGCATCTCCTCTGGATGCAACTTCCTGGCCGCCGTAAAGGTCCAGCAGGAGCTAGGCCCGGACGCCGTCGTCGTCACCGTTTTCGCCGACGACAACAAGAAATACCTCTCCACCGGCCTCCTCCAACAAGAACCAATTCGTCCAGGTTTCCTGACTCCGCAGATTGAGCTCACCGGTATCCGCGTTTTTCCGGCGACCCGGCCAGCGTCCGCACTTGTCTAGCCAAAGCCTCGCCAACACGTGCGGGCGTCACCCGGCCTTGGTACAATCTATGCGCTATGGCAACCACAGAATTCACCACCTCTATTCAGCCGTGCTCGCCTCAGGGCGGGTTTGTTAATGAACCATTTACCGACTTCAAGACGCCGGAAAACGCGCGCCAGATGCAAGCCGCGCTGGCTGCGGTCTCTAGCCAACTGGGCCGCGAGTATGACCTGACCATCGGCGGCCGGCGAATTAAAACCGAAGGAAAAATCAAATCCGTAAATCCCGCGCGCCCCGCGCAGGTCGTAGGCATTCATCAGAAGGCGGGCGCAGAGCACGCGGAACAGGCAATGCAGGCCGCGCTCCACGCCTTCGAGTCATGGAGCATGACGCCGACCGCTGAACGCGTCTCTCTGCTTCTCAACGCAGCCAAAATCATCCGCGCCCGCAAATTCGAATTCTGCGCATGGCTCACCTTTGAAGTGGGCAAGAACTGGGCAGAGGCCGACGCCGACGTGGGCGAAACCATTGATTTTCTCGAGTTTTATGCCCGCGAGGCCGTGCGGCTGGCCGGCGCTAAAACACCCATCCAACTCCCCGGCGAGCGCGACGAATTGATCTATGTTCCGCTCGGCGTGGGCGCTGTGATTCCTCCATGGAATTTTCCTTTTGCCATCATGGCCGGTATGACAGCAGCCGCTATCGTCACCGGCAACACAGTAATTCTCAAGCCTTCGTCGGACGCTCCCACCATCGCCGCCAAATTTTTTGAGGTGCTGGAAGAAGGCGGAATGCCGGCGGGCGTGGTCAACTTCTGCCCCGGCTCCGGCGCATCATTCGGCAACGCGATCGTCGAGCATCCCAAGACGCGCTTTATCTCCTTCACTGGCTCCAAGGCAGTTGGTCTTGAGATTCACGAGCGCGCCGCGCACACCCGCAAAGGCCAGATCTGGATCAAGCGGACCATTCTCGAAATGGGCGGCAAAGACACCATTCTGGTCTGTGCAGACGCCAATTTAGACGCGGCCGCCGATGGCGTTGTGGCCTCGGCATACGGATTCAGCGGGCAAAAATGTTCGGCCTGTTCGAGAGCCATCATCGATGGCTCGGTCTATGACACATTCATCGAGAAGCTGCGCGAGCGCGTGGCAAAGCTGACCGTGGGCGACCCTGCGACCAATCACAACCTCGGCCCGGTGATCAACAAGAGTGCGCTCGATTCGATGCTGCGCTATATTGAGACCGGCAAAAAGGAAGGCCGGCTGATTGCCGGAGGCCATGCGCCCGCAACCGCGGACGGCGGCTACTTCCTCGAGCCCACCCTGATTGCCGACGTGGCTCCCGATGCGGTTATTTCTC
>JBAPYY010000380.1:0-1812 GCA_049284975.1 Occallatibacter sp. | reverse complement strand
ATTCCCTCTGTAATTGAAATGGCGAGAAGGTTCGACGCAGCTGTCACGGTGTTGAACGCTTTCAATTTAGTCCGCGACTACAATCTTGCCCCATCTTTCGAGGACACCGGCGACTCTGAACCTCCCGCGATCCAGTATTCGCCGGCCCTCCAGAAACTTCGCGATCAGCGCGAGCGGTCTCTTGATGAGTTTGCTCGCAGGCAATTTTCAAATGTTAGCCATTCGGTAAAACTTGAAGACGGCGACCCGGCCATGGTTATTCAATGGGCCGTGCAACGAGAGAACACTGATCTGATCATGATGCCGACCAAAGGCGTGGGAAGATTCCGCCGTTTGCTGTTGGGATCGGTCACGGCAAAGGTGCTCCACGATGTTACCTGCCCGGTACTAACAAGCGCTCACGAGCCTGATCCAAGATTGAGTCTTTCCGGCAGTCACCGGTCGATCGTCTGTGCCGTGGATTTGAATTCTGAAACGGAGACTATCTTCCGGGCCGCCGCGTTTCTCGCCCAAGCCTACGGGGCAAGGATCTGTCTACTGCACGTCGATCCGTCATTCAAAGAGAATGGCCAACAACCAACCGCTCAGGAAGTCAGGCGTTTATTCGACCAGGCACTTGGCGTCTGCAACCCGGGAACTGGCCTGGACATTTCTCTTCGTAGCCTTGATGCGACAATCCCGGAAGGAATTCGCCAGATCGCAATTGAACAAGAAGCCGACTTGGTTGTTGTGGGCCGTGGACATACAAGAGGGACATTTTCACGAGCATGGTCGCATTTGTACACGATCATTCGCGAGGCCCCGTGCCCGGTTCTCAGCGTGTGAACGAGCTGACATACGACTGGCGAGGCTGAACGGCCTCTGGAACGCTCCCGTTGCGTACAGTACGCGGAAATCGCATACAAAATAGATTGTGGCTCGCACAATTCAAGTAGATATACCTATTTCACATTCGCATCCCGCAGGAGCTTGGCCCGCCGTTCCTCGTACTCCTCGCTTGTGATCTCTCCGGCGGCATATCTCCTTTTCAGGAGCTGCAAGGGTGATTGCATTTCCCGGTAAGTGGATCGGCGCATCGGCGTCATGAATGACAAGAAGAGCATCCAAAAGAATATCCAGAAGATCCACCAGATCCAGTGCATTCCACCAAAATAGTAGTACATCCCTCACCCCCCAAAAGTATGCGGCTTATTGTTTTTCGGCAGGTGGCAGTCAGTTAGGAAACGTCTTCACTGGATAGCGCAAGCGTGCTGCCTGCATCTCGAATGACGAATTGCCTCACTGCTGAGGGCCCGTCTAAGTTGGAATACAACAAGAAACCGACTAACACGAATCTACGGCTGGCAGACAGGATCTGGCTGTATTAAATTGGACATCTTTCGCCATTGACGTGCCGCCTACCTCAATATCCTAAGGTGCATTGAGGCTCTGCTCCCCCGGAGTCTTTTCTTAGTCCGCCGGCTTCGTTGCTTGGAGGTAATGGGGCTGCTTGGCAGGGACGTATAAGATTGCTCAGCGTCTTCTACTACAACGTGGAAAACTTCAGATGCCATAGGCAGAACGTCTCTTCGAAGATGGAGGACACAATGTCCCAGAACAAAGATGACACCGCAGCGGACCTGCATATCTACGCAGCCCACGCCCACACTGCTGCCGCTGCCGCACACCACCGAGGCGATCACGAAGCTGCGGAGGAGCTGAGCTCAAGGGCTCAGGACTACTCAATGGCGGCTTCTGAGAAAACAGTTGAGCTCGCGAAGCAAATTCGCGTTCCTATAAGAGCTTAAATCGTCTTCAATCACGACCTTACGC
>JBAPYY010000379.1:0-2909 GCA_049284975.1 Occallatibacter sp. | reverse complement strand
CCTATATCAGCTTCGTTCGCGAGCTTTATGGTGACCTGCATCCGCGCAATCTCCGCCTCTATGTCAACACAATGGTCTCCACCACGGATGAAGACTTCAAAGGCATCGCCGCCAACTCCGACGGCCTTATCCTCATGAACTATGACGAACACCAAATCGAGAGCAAACCCGGTCCCGTCGCCAGCCAGGAGTGGTTCGTCAACAATCTCCGCCGCGCGCTCAAAATCGTCCCCAAGGAAAAGCTGCTCTGCGCCATCGGCAACTACGGCTACGATTGGACGCTCTCCATCCCCAAAAAGAAACGCGGCCACCGCGCCAAACCACCCGCGGTGCTCAATACTGAAGACCTTTCCGTTTCCGACGTGTGGCAGCGAGCCTCCGACGCTGACGCCGATCTGAGCCTCGATTACGACACCCTCAACCCCCACTTTGAGTACATCGATGAAGACCTGAATCAGCGCCACGTAGTCTGGTTCCTTGATAGCGTCACCCTGCTCAACGAGATGCGCGCCGCCCGCGGACTCGGCCTCCAGACCTTCGCTCTATGGCGCCTGGGCGAGGAAGACAGTTCCCTGTGGAGCGTGTGGGACAAGCCGAGCAACCCCGCTTCGCTTGAGGCTTTAGGCGAGGTCCAGCCCGGCTACGATGTTGACAACGAAGGCGAAGGCGACATTATTCGCGTCACCGGCCAGCCCCAGCCCGGCAAGCGCATCATCGAGGTCGACACCGACGAACCTGACCCGCGCAAGAAGCTCATCACCGATGAGCACATGGACGTCTATCCGCGCACCTACACCGTCGAGCAATACGGATATCATCCCAACCAGGTCGCGCTCTCTTTCGACGACGGCCCCGACCCCAAATGGACTCCAAAGATTCTCAATATCCTGCGTGACAAGGGCGTCAAGGCCACTTTCATGCTCATCGGCGAAGAGGCCCAACAGAACGTCGGCATCATGAAGCGGATAGTGCGCGAAGGCCATGAGATCGGCAACCACACCTTCACCCACCCCGACATCAGCGAAATCTCAAACCGCCAGCTCGATCTGGAGCTCAAGCTCACAGAGCGGCTTTTTGCCAGCAAACTCGGCATCCAGCCGCTCTACTTCCGCCCGCCTTACGACATCGACGAAGAGCCCGACACCGGCGATCAGGCCGCACCGGTCGAGCGCATTCAGCAGGCTGGC
This sequence comes from Occallatibacter sp., assembly GCA_049284975.1. Classification (GTDB taxonomy): domain Bacteria; phylum Acidobacteriota; class Terriglobia; order Terriglobales; family Acidobacteriaceae; genus Telmatobacter. The sequence continues at coordinate 1,722 of JBAPYY010000379.1, read as the reverse complement.
TACACCATCATCGGCAGCAAGTTGGACACCAATGATTGGAACGAGCATCCGCGCAAAACGCCTGCCGAAATTACCCAGACCATCCTCGACCAGTTGCAGACCATGAAGGTCAAGCCGCAGTTTCGCGGCTCCATCATCCTGCTCCACGACGGCGGCGGCGACCGCTCTCCCACCGTTGCCGCCCTGCCTGTGCTCATTGACGCTCTGCGCGCTCACGGCTACACCATCGTCCCTGTCTCTACCCTGCTCGGCAAAACCACCGCCGACGTCATGCCCAAAATCACGTTCTTTCAATACCTGCGCGCCTTGCCTGACTCTCTCGCCTTCTCAAGCCTGGCCTTCATCGGCAGCTTCATCATGCTCATGTTTTACGTGGGCGACATCCTCATGAGCGCGCGCCTCCTGCTCGTCGGCGTCTTCGCCGTAACCGAGCGCATGCGTCGCCCCCACGCCCTCGCCTCGCCCGGCTTCAATCCCCGCGTAGCCGTGCTCATTCCCGCATATAACGAGGAGAAGGTCATCGTGCGCACCATCCGCTCGGTGCTCAACTCCGACTACGCCAATCTCCACGTCATCGTCATTGACGACGGCTCCAGCGACAGCACCTACGAAATCGCCTGCCAGTCTTACGCCACTGAAATCGCGGCCGGCCACATCCAGGTGCTCACCAAACCCAACAGCGGCAAGGCCGCATCGCTTAACTTCGCCCTCGGCCGCCTCACTGAAGAGTTCTACGTCGGCATCGATGCCGATACCGTCATCGCGCCAGACGCCATAAGTAAGCTCATCCCCCACTTCGAAGACCCGCTCGTCGGCGCCGTCGCCGGCAATGCCAAGGTCGGCAACCGCGTCAACCTCTGGACCCGCTGGCAAGCCCTCGAATACATCACCAGCCAGAACTTCGAGCGCCGCGCTCTTGATCTCTTCAACGTCGTCACCGTCGTCCCCGGAGCTATCGGCGCATGGCGCACCGCACCCGTCAAAGCCGCCGGCGGCTACCCCGTCAACACCGTGGCCGAAGACGCTGACCTCACCATGAATCTCCTCGAACAACAACTCAAGGTCGTCTATGAGGATCGCGCCCTCGCTTTCACCGAGGCCCCCATCGACGCCAAGGGACTCATGCGCCAGCGCTTCCGCTGGTCTTTCGGAATCTTGCAGGCCGTCTGGAAGCATCGCCTGGCCTTCGTCCGCAACAAGGCCATGGGCTATTTCGCCCTGCCCAACATCCTCATCTTCCAAATGCTTCTGCCGCTGCTCTCGCCCTTCATCGACTTCATGTTCCTCGCCGGCATCGTCCACTACTTCGTCGACCGTCACTACCACCCCGAAGCCGCCTCTGCCGCAGACTTTGAGAAGTTGGTCTTCTATTTCCTCGGCTTCCTCGTCATCGACTTCGTCACCTCCTCGGTCGCCTTCTCGCTCGAGCGCCGCCATCCCGCCAACAAGGGAGATCACTGGCTCCTCTTCCACATCTGGCTGCAGCGCTTCGCCTACCGCCAGCTCTTCTCCCTCGTTCTCTTCAGAACCGTAAAGCGCGCCATCGACGGCAAACCCTTCAACTGGGAAAAGCTCGAGCGCACAGCCAAAATGTCCAAGCGCACCGACGCCGTCACCGACACCGCATAGAAGAGATTCCGCAGGTGCCCCAGGTCCGGATTTTCGGGCTTGGGATATCACTGCAAAGTTTTCATCTGGAGGGAGGCGGGGGTTTCAACCCCC
>JBAPYY010000378.1:0-7900 GCA_049284975.1 Occallatibacter sp. | reverse complement strand
ATCACTCCAGACAACGCAAAGGCATGGTTCAATCACTGCATCAACGGTCTACAGTAATTCCTAAAATGCTCTAGAGTTGTAGATCCTTGATTGGCGGGGATTCCCAAACGGCCCGGGCCTGAAGGCCTCGTCAGAACGCTGCTGTTTCAGGGGGCTGAAGCCCCCTGCTCCCTCCGCGTTTTCCGAAGTACAACTGTAGTACCAGACGCGTTCTCGCCTGACGCGCGGCCTATTTGCCCGCCTCTGTCGCCAGCCGTTCCGCCCTGGCTACAGCGTCGAGGCGGTGCTGTTTCTGGGCTTCAAGGTTCGCAACTGCCGGGTACCAGTTGCGGGACAACAGTTGCTTTGCGTATTCCTCCACACGCGGAGTGAAGTCTGCGCCAATCGCGGAGACGGCTGCCTGCGCTTCAGGCAGCACTTTGTGAAAGTGGGCTATCTCGGCCTGCGCGTTTTCGGGTTGGTAACTCATGCGGTCGCCGGACTGCATGGCGTCGATGAGCAGATCCGGCGCGTCGGAGACTGGTGAGGTCTCGCGCATGGCTTCGTAAGCACCGCGCAGGCGCGTCATGGCCCCGGCAAAGCCATCCAGCTCATCGCGGCGGGCGGTAAGGCCGTCGGCACGCCGGACTTCGATGATCACCTTGGCGGCGACGCTCTGGCTGGGCACGGGAATCACGGTGGTCAGCGTGTTGCCGTCGAAAGACCATCCGCCCTTGCCCGTCGGCCCGGCCTGTTTCACTGCGGCGCCGTTGACCGCAACTGAAGCAGGAGGCCAGTCGGCGGGCAGGCGAAGCTCGTAGCCGCGACTTTGCAACATTCCCAGATAACTTCCCTCGACCGGGCCGAGCTCTACACGAATCACATCGCCTGTTTGCGCTGCCTTGATGAGAGTGCGCGCAAAGACGCCGCGCTGGTACTCGACCGCGACGCCTGAATCCTCATACACCGAGTAGGTAGAGGTTTGTCCGGGCGTGAGCGGCCACACGTTCACGATCAACGGGTCAACGGGTTTTTCGCCCGTGTAGCGCATGGGCGGTTGCATGGGGACGATGGCCCCGGCGCGCAGGTATACCGGCGTTTGTTCGATGGAGAAATTGCGTTCGATGTTGGCTGGCCCGGTGAAGTGCTTGCCTGTGGGCCACTCAATCCACTCGCCGGTGGGCAGCCACACTTTTTCCGTGGCCAGGCCGGTGACCTTGTCGGCCGGCGCAGTTATTGGGGCGGCAAGCATCTGATCGCCAAACAAATATTCGCCCTTGCTCTCATATGCGGCAGGCTCTTCCGGCCAGTCGTAGTAGAGCGGACGGAAGAACGCAACGCCTGTGTCATAGGTGCGTCGCGCCTCGGTGTAAAGGTACGGCTCAAGCGCGTAGCGAAGCTGGAAGGTGGAGCGCAAAACGGACGAATACGGCTCGGGATAAGCCCAGATGCGGCGCTCGCTCTCAGGGTTCTTGGTGGTGTGAGTGCGCAAAATGGGGCTGAAGGCGCCAAACTGCACCCAGCGGGTGAACAGTTCCGGATCGACTGCTCCGGGCATGTGACCGCCGATGTCGTGGCTCCAGTATGCGTAGCCAACGTTGGCCGCTGTAGCCGTGAACCACGGCTGGAAGGCCAGCGAGTCCCATACCGAGATGGAGTCGCCGGAGAATCCAATCTGATAGCGGTGATTGCCGAGTCCGCCCCAGCGATGGAAGAGCAGCGGCCGTTTTCCCTCGCGCTGCTGATCGGTAAAGTGCACGTAGTTAAGCCACCAGGTGGGGGTTACACCGGGCAACTTGGTTGTGGGTTCCTGCTGCCAGTCGAGCCACCAGAAGTCGATGCCCTGCTTCTCCAATGGATGGAGAACCAGATTCATATAATTGATAGCGAACTTCTTGTCGGTGATGTCAAAAGGCACATATTTCTTCGTTTCCGGATCGATTCCCATGGCTTTGGCCATCGCCGGATACGCCTGCTCCCAGGGCTGAATGCCCGAGGCCGGATGCAGATTCAGGGTCGTCTTCAGGCCATCATTGTGCATACGGGTCAGAAAATCATGCGGGTCAGGAAAAAGCAGCTTGTCCCAGGTGTAGCCTCCCCAGCCCAGCATTTCGCCCGACTGATCCACTTCGCCCGCAGCTTTGAGCTGCCCGGCGCTGATGTGCCAGCCCATGTCGATTACCAGCACGTCCAGCGGCACATCGTTCTCGTGGAAACCACGCACAAGCTCGTCGAGTTCCTGATCGCTGTAATCCCAGTAGCGCGACCACCACGCGCCGAAGGCAAACCGCGGCGGCAGCGGGATGCGCCCGGCCACACGCACATAGTCGCCCAGCGCCTTGCGGTAATCGTGGCCGTAGCCGAAGAAGTACCAGTCCTGGCGTTCGCCGGCGGGCCGCTCGACGACCCAGGGCCAGGGACTCTTTTCCCCTTCTTTGAAGCTGAAATCCGCGGAATCGAAGAGCGGCCTGGTCGAGTCGTCGACCAAAGCCCAGCCGGAACGCGAAACCAGACCCGGTTCGATTGGCTCCTGGGTCTTTGAGCCCAGTGCGCGGTCAAGCGTGCGCGTGGTTCCCTGCAGATTTTCTGGGTCGTTCAGGCCCGGATGCCAGACCACCAGCTTGCCATCAACCATGAGATCAACTTCAAGATTTTTTGGCGTGAATCGGCCATCGGCGCCCGGCGTCACAACCGGCGAATAGATAAGAGTGAGCGCGCTTGTCTTGATGGTCAGACGCTGCCTGGGGCCGGTCGCAGCGTTGAGAGCCTCAAAATTTGGCACCGGCAACCGCCGGTTGAGAAAGACAAACGAGGCGTGGTCTTCGAACTTGCCATTCGCCGCCCATTCCATGCGAATCAATTCCGGTGTAAGCACGGTAAAGCGCGCGTTCCCTACTGCGACCACGGCATTTGGATCGGCTACCGGATTGGCCGCTTCCCCTGCCGCTTTCGCTTGAATCGCCCGCTTGGAAACGGCTGTCGCCTCGGCAGATTTCGCGCTCTGTGCCAACCCAATATTTATTCCGCTAGCGCTCAGGCCAATTGCGAATGCAATTGCCGCAAATTGCGGTATGGAAATATGCACATGACCTCCAGATTTTGACTCCACCGGGAAGGGTAACACACTGCGGTTGCATGGACGGTTTGCTGCGCAAACGGCGGTGGTTCAGTTTGAAAGAACGTACCCTCAGGGGCAAAAGCCCATCGATTTGGGATTCGCCTGGGATTCACCAGACGCTGCCTAAAACCCGTGCTGTTCAAACTGACCCAGTGCCCAGTTGGCCTCCAGCTCAGCAACAGGAGAGCGGGAAGCAGATTTCCGCCGAGATAAACGTGGATTCTTCGAGAAATGTGCAAAAGGGGACAGACTGGATTTTCCGTTCGAGCCTAGGGTTGTAAGCGTGCGGTTGTCTATGTGTTAGCCCATAGGGAATGAGATGGCGGACAGTCCTCCGTTCCGCACAAAAGACCCAATCGTTCCTTTACCTCGCCGGTTCCCGCGCGCTTCGCGCGATGGACGCGCCAGTCGAGTATGCAGTTGAACATCAAAGCCCTCCCCGTAAGGAGTTGCCCGGTGCAGTCTGCAAACCCCGCTGTTCGCCCTGAGCAGCGGGGTTTGCAGTCTGAGATTGCCCCTTAAATTAATAACTAGAAACGAGTTAGTGAGAACCTTTCCCCTCATGATGCGTAGCGTTCGACGCATTCCATCAGGGGCTAAACAGGTTGCTGAAAGACTCCGATTCTCAAGCAAAATTCGAAGAATACGTCCCTCAGGGGCTGAAGCCCATCATTGTTTTGTTACGTTTGCGGCACGGCTGAAGCCGTGCCCTTTCAAAGGAGCAGATTGGCGTTGCTGCCGAGGAGGCCCCCTTTCAAAACATATACTTAGGCGGAGCTTCGCGAAGTCAATATTTTAGAACGAGATAGCTAGTCGTGGAGAACTACGTTCAGCAGCGATTTGTGCACTTTGATGTCGCCATTATATTCGATAAATCCCAGCTTGCGAAAGCGGTTCATGAAGAAGCTCACGCGCGACCGGGTGGTGCCGATCATCTCTGCCAGCATCTCCTGTGAAATCTTGGGAATCATCGACTCCGGTTCGCCCGGCTGCCCGAAATCCGCCATTAACAACAAGATGCGTGCCAGCCGTTTCTCGCTGGAGTTGAAAAGCTGATCGACCAGGTCAGCCTGAGTTTTCATGCTGCGTTCGAGCAGAAACTTCACAAACATGTCGGAGAAGGAGTGCTCCTCGCGCATAGCGCGCATCATTTCGGTGCGGTCGATCTTGAGCGCGCCGCACGCTGTGAGCGCTGTGGCTGTCGCCATACGCAATCCCGGAACTCCCGCCAGCGACTCTTCGCCGACGAAGTCGCCCGCATTAATTAGCGCGATGGTCGCTTCTTTGCCTGCTTTTGAGACTACCGTGAGTTTCGCTCGGCCGTTTTGAATGTAGAAGATGCAGTCCGCTGGTTCGCCCTGAGAGAAAAAGGGTTCCTTGGGTTTCAGGCGCACAATCTTCCGCCCCAGCCCGGCGTGCGCCAAAAAGATCGCCGGATCAAATCCGACATGATTCAGTACAACCATTCGATTCTCTGCCCCCCCCCTCGTGGTTGACCCCGGGGGCTTGCTGTGATCAGGCGAACTGCACCGCCTTTCTGACCCCATTGATCGAACAAACTAACACCAACGTACCTTTACACTCTCTAAGTTAGATGCATCAGTCTGTTCAATATTGCACACGTTTTATTTATTCGTTTTCGAAAGCATGAAAAGTGTTCCGGTCCTATGAAAGCCGACCATCGGCAAGATTTCGCCGCAGGCTCGTGCTTCTATGTTCCGTCCTCTCAAAGCTTCTTCTTGAAATCGGGTATACCCCAAGTGGCTGGGCAGATGCAACAATAGATGCAGCGCCCGACTGACCCGGCGCGGGGGAATCTTTGTCCAAGTTGCGAGTCTTGTCGACGCATCTGTTCATGAGCGAGCGTCTGCGCTCCGGCATGTTGGAGATTGCTGTCCAGTCAGGAGCGCAGGCGGTCGAGATCTTCGCATCGCGCCAGCACTTTGACTACACCAGCCGCGAGCATGTGAATGATCTTGCCGCATGGTTTCGCTCCAATCCTCTTGAAGCATGGTCGATGCACGCCCCTCTTTATGCAGACCGCGATATGGGCCGCTCCGGTGCTCCCGCGCTCAGCGTGCTGCACCCGGAAAAGGCGAGACGCATCGCGGCCATGGACGAGATAAAACGCGCAGTTGAGACTGCCGATTCCATTCCCTTCCGCAACCTTGTTGTGCATTTGGGCGAGCGGGACGACGAGTGGTCGCCACGCACTATCGAGTACGCGCTAACGGCGCTCGAACACCTGGGCGCTTTTGCCCGTCCGCTGGGCGTGCGCCCGCTGGTCGAAAACCTGACCGGCGACCCCACCACTCCCGAGCATCTGATGGAAATTCTAACAATAGGCCACTTCGATTCGACCGGCGTGTGTCTCGATCTAGGCCACGCCAACATAACAGTTGGCGTGCGGCAGGCCATCGCCACGCTTGGGGATCGAATTGTGCAGGTTCATGTGCACGACAACCACGGCCAGAAAGACGAGCATCTTTGGCCCGGTGACGGCGGAATCGAATGGCCGGCCACTGTTGCGGCGCTCAACGCGCTATCTGCGCCTCCTGCCATGGTGCTCGAAATCAGCTCGAAGCTGCCGGACGAACCGGCAGCGATACCGGAACGCATCCGGAGGGCCTTCGAGCTGATGGACTGAGCTATACTCGTCCATTTTGTTTCCCGTTTAGCGCTTGGGCTATCCAGCGGATGTATATACTTAACAGTTAATTTCTAGTGCATAACTGACGGGTGGGCAATCAGGGTCACCTCCCCAAGGAAAAAGCGACATTATTCCAGCGCAGTTCGCGGCGCAATTGAGGAATCCGCGTTTCCTGATCGATGCGGATCAATTCGATGCCTGCGATTTCAGCAAAATCCTCCAGATGCTCTGTCGTCAGAGCCTGGCTGAAAGCCGTATGATGAGCGCCACCCGCATAGATCCACGCTGCTGCCGCAACTTTGAGGCTAGGCTTGGGCAGCCACACCGCGCGGGCAACGGGTAGCTTCGGCAAATCCTGCTCAGGCTGAATGACCTCGATTTCGCTTACGATCAGGCGAAAGCGATTTCCCATATCGATCAACGATGCAACGATCGCCGGTCCAGGCGGAGCGGTGAAGACCAGCCGTGGAGGGTCCGCTTTTCCACCAATGCCGAGTGAGTGAACTTCGAGCGAAGGTTTGTCTGCTGCTATTGAGGGACAGACCTCGAGCATGTGTGCGCCGAGTATCTTGGGCGTTCCAGAGAAGTCGTAGGTATAGTCCTCCATGAAGGAGGTCCCGCCGGGGATGCCTTGCGCCATTACCTTCATGCTCCTGAGCAATGCAGCGGTTTTCCAGTCGCCTTCCGCGCCAAAGCCGAAGCCGTCCGCCATAAGGCGCTGCACAGCGATGCCCGGAAGCTGCTCCAGCCCGGGTAGATCCTCAAACGTATCGGTGAATCCGCCGAAGCCTCCCTCGATCAGGAATGCGCGCAGGCCCAGTTCGATTTTCGCCGCTGCGCGGAACGCTTCGGGCCGGTCATGGTGCTTTGCGACAGAGTATGTATCTCGATATTCCGCGACCAGCCGCTCTACATCGGAATCCGGCACCTGCTTCACGCGGGCAACGAGATCGCTGACCCCATAGCCTGAAACCGAATATCCAAACTGCGCCTGGGCCGCGACCTTATCCCCCTCGGTTACAGCCACGTCGCGCATGTTATCTCCGAAGCGCGCTATCTTGAGATTTTGCGAGTCGTGCCAGGCCGCGGCGGCGCGGATCCACGTTGCGATCTCGCCGATCGTCACAGGGTCTTGCCAGAAGCCGACGACGACCTTGCGCGCAAGGCGAAGCCGCGCGGTGATGAACCCGAACTCCCGGTCGCCATGCGCCGCCTGATTCAAATTCATGAAATCCATGTCGATGGATGACCACGGCAGTTCGCGATTGAACTGCGTATGGAGATGAAGGAACGGCTTGGCAAGAGAACTCAGCCCCGCAATCCACATCTTGGCGGGCGAGAAGGTGTGCATCCACAGAACCAAACCGATGCATTTCTCAGTGTTGTTAGCATCCGTGCAGAGATTTCGAATCTCGTCTGGTGTGGTCACCACAGGTTTGTAGACGACTTTAACCGGAATCAATCGCTCATTCCCGAGGAAGTCGGCAATCTTCTGCGAATTTGCGGCTACCTGTTCTAGAGCCTCCACTCCGTAGAGGTGTTGACTGCCGGTAACAAACCAGATTTCCAGTGATTCAAGTTTCTCCATTTTCATATCCGTTCCTTCAAAGTTTGCTCAAGGTGTGGCGCCAGTTGACTCCGTTGAAATGGTTCGGGCTCACTAAATGTACGGCCAGCCATCCGACGTGAAGTTCAGCCGGTTGATGCCCAGGGTAGGCGTCCCATTGTTGTTACCGTCGTAGTAGTGATAAACGATGGTGGGCAGGGATTCAGTGCCGCTGGTTCCGGTATCGGTAAAGACGCTGGCGCCGCCGGGACCGTAGATATTGCTGTGCGAGCTAATGAGGATCGTCCCGCCGCCGCTCTCCAGGCTGATTCCGCCGCGGTCGTAATACGGACCGGTGACAGTCTGTGAGCGGCCAACAATCTCCCGGTATGTGCTGCTGGTTCCATCGCAGCAGACGTTGATCGGCGCGAAGTAGTAGTAGTAGCCGTTCCAGTAGTAGATGAAGGGGCCCTCCTCGCCGTTTGCACGGGCGCCAATCTTGTACCAGGTGGCGACGGCAGCAGAAGTTGCGACCGGGTATGCGCTTGTCCCGCTCGAAACCGGAAATCCGATGGTCGCGGTGGAGGAGTTCGAGCTGGGCGACTGC